>NZ_CABQXJ010000028.1:0-31625 GCF_902468165.1 uncultured Intestinibacter sp. | reverse complement strand
TTATAAAAAATATATTAAACATATATACAAATACATACATACAAATACATTTATAAATGGGCCTTTATAGAGGATTTTCTCTTATAAATATATAATTAAATGAAAAGGTGATTATATTGAAATTAGAACAAATAAGCTATATTTTAGAAATCGCTAAACAAGGATCTATAGGAAAAGCTGCTAAAAAGCTATACATGAGTCAACCAAATCTAAGTATGTCTATAAGGATGCTAGAAGAAGAATTGGGATTTAAAATTTTTGATAGAAGTAATTCCGGTGTAGAGTTGACAGCTAAAGGTATGGAGTTGCTTCAATATGGTGAAGAAATTGAGCGAAATATGGACTTAATAAGAAATATGAACACCATAGCAAAGGACGAAAAAGTCAATTTTAGGATTTCTTCATATTATATATTTTTTATAAAACATATTATCTTGGAGTTAAATAATAGACATAAAAATGAAATGTTAAACTTGATAATCAATCAAGATAGTTTTTCAAATGTTATTAGAGATGTAGAAACAGGTCTTTCTGATATTGCAGTAATAAAAATAACTAGACCTGTAAGTTTTACTAATAAGAGAACTTTTATGTCTAAAAACTTGGAATTTATAAGAGTTACAGATGGACATGTCTGTGTACAAGTAAGAGCTGGTCATCCATTATGCAAAACAAAAGAAAAAGTAGATATTGATGATTTAAAAAAATATTTATTGTTAACTAATGAGTATGTAGACAGAAGTTACATATCCATGTGGATTGGTAATGAGCTAGATTATGATAATTTCAACCATTTTATAACTGTACAGGACCACGAGATGCTTTCTTATTTTTTGCATAAAACAGATGGTGTGTATTTCTCTTTAAGAGGAACGCCTATAAAGAAAAAAATAGAGCTAGATGATGGCACTGTGTTAATTCCATTATCTAAAAAAATTACTTTAGACTGCGGTTACATTAAAAGAAAAGATGAAGCTTTATCTCCTATAGCAGAAGAATTTGTAAACATATATAAAGAGTTTGCAGAAAATAATGATGTGAGGGATTAAATTATAAATTTTTGGGTCAGAATAGATTTCTGGCTTTATTTTTTTGTCAAATTAATTAAAAAATAATAGCAATATAAGTTAAAGTCATTACTTATTCAAGTAAAATAACATTATTAAATAAAAAGAATATGTTATAAAAATTTCTTATATCTAAAGATAAAAAATACATATTATCTATTCATATAAAAATAATTATATAATTAAATTAAGAAAACGATTTTTAATTCAAAACTAGATCAATTCAATATATATTATATATTTTCAAAAATAACTATAAATCTATTAAATTTTTAAACCAAGAACAATCTTAAATTACGTGTCAAAATAAATCACAATCTGAATATAAAAAATCTCACAAGGTAAAAGGGGTGGATTTATGAAAATAGAAGATGTTATAAATTTGGCTAAAAAAAGAGGACCAAAGACAGTAGCAGTTGCGTGTTGCCAAGATAAAGAAGTTTTGTTAGCTGTTGAAAATGCTAGAAAAGAAGGTATAATAAATGCAATTTTGGTAGGAGATATAGACAAAACAAAGCAAATTGCAGAAAGCCTAAATATAAGCCTAGAAAATTATAAATTAATAGACATAAGTGACTTAAGTGAGGCTTGTCTAAAAGCTGTACAACTTGTTTCTGAAGGTAGCGCAGATATTGTAATGAAAGGCCTAGTAGACACATCCATTATATTAAAAGCTGTTTTAAATAAAGAAATAGGTCTTAGAACAGGAAATGTATTAAGTCATACAGGAGTATTTCATGTTGAAGGATATGACAAATTATTCTTTATAACAGATGCTGCTATGAATATTGACCCAGATTTAAATACAAAAAAACAAATAATTCAAAATGCTGTCAAACTTGCAAGAGCATTAGATATAGACGAACCTAAGGTTGCAGTACTTTGTGCAAAAGAAAAAGTTAATCCAAAGATGCCGGACACAGTTGATGCAAAAGAATTAGAAGAAATGAATAAAAAAGGAGAAATTAAAGATTGTATAGTAGGTGGACCGTTTGCGCTCGATAACGCTATTAGTGAAGAAGCGGCAAAACATAAAGGAATAGACCATCCTGTAGCAGGAAAAGCGGACATACTGCTTGTACCGGATATTGAGGCAGGAAATATATTTTATAAATCTATGACTTTCTTTGCAAAAGCCCAAAGTGCGGGATTGGTGCTTGGAGCTAAAGCACCTATAGTTTTAACATCGAGAGCAGATAGCGATATAACAAAATTAAATTCCATTGCATTAGGCGTATTAGCAGCGTCTAAAAAAGATTAATTGTATTTAGTTAAAAATAGATAAGTATAGATTACTTTTTGTCAAAAGCTCTAATTAGAGAAAGTTTAGTATTTAAAATTAGGGGGAATTAATATGGAAAAGTTATTTAAAATTTTAGCGATAAATCCAGGTTCAACATCTACTAAGATAGCTGTTTATCAAGATAAAGAAGAAATATTTGAAAAAACACTTAGACATTCATCTGAGGAAATTGATAAATTTGAAAAGATAGCAGATCAATTAGATTTTAGAAAAGATATAATCGAAAATGTATTAAAAGAAGGTGGCATAAACTTAGCCGATTTAGATGCAGTAGTTGGTAGAGGTGGTTTGTTAAAACCAATTAAAGGAGGAACTTATATAGTAAATGATGCAATGGTTGAAGACTTGAAAATAGGCGTATCGGGACAACATGCATCAAACCTTGGAGGTATAATTGCTAGACAAATTGGAGATGAAATTAATGTGCCTTCATATATCGTAGACCCAGTTGTTGTAGATGAAATGGAGGAAGTTGCTAGATTATCAGGAGTTCCAGAAATGCCTAGAATTAGTATATTCCACGCATTAAATCAAAAGGCAATAGGAAGAAGGGCGGCAGAAAATATAGGTAAAAAATACGAAGACTGTAACTTTTTAATTGTACATATGGGTGGTGGAATTACTGTAGGAGCCCATAAAAAAGGTAAAGTAATAGATAATACGAATGGACTAGATGGTGAAGGACCTTTTTCACCAGAGAGAAGTGGTGGACTTCCAGTTGGAGCATTGTTTAGAGCATGTTATGGAGATGAAATGACAAAAGACCAAGTTTCAAAAAGAATAAAAGGACAAGGCGGAGTAGTTGCATATCTTGGGACTAATGATATTAGAGAAGTTGAAGCTAGAATAAATGATGGGGATGAAAAAGCAAAACTTGTATATGAAGCTATGATTTACCAGATATGCAAGGAAATAGGAGCATATGCAACAGTTTTAAAAGGCGATATAGATGCGATAATATTAACTGGTGGAATTGCTCATTCAGCTAAGGTAAGAGATATGATAAAAGAAAGAGTAGGATTTTTGGGAGAAGTATTATCTTATCCTGGAGAAGACGAAATGTCAGCATTGGCAGAAGGTGGACTTCGAGTATTAAAGGGCGAAGAAGAAGCCTTAGTTTATTAATTTGCATTAAAAATTCCATATAGAAATTTTTAAATATACACCTAAAAATGAGGAACAATAATAGAGTACTATTATTTGTTCCTCATTTTATTTAAAGATATAAATAAGTTCTTTAAAAAGATTTTTTATAACGCATAGGAAATTATATTCACTTATAAATAAATTACATCGAATAAAGATTTTTTTATAAAAATTATTGATTTGTGATAAAATAAAATATCTTGATAATGTATATGAAAATATCTAAATAGGTATTTAAAAGATAAAAAATGGAATAGATTGGAGACATGTTTATGAATAAATTATTAAATCATGGGATTGTTGAGGTTGCAACGCTTATTCCAAATGAAGTAAAGATTGCAAATCCGAAATTTAATGTAGATGAAATGTTAAGACTTCTTGATGATGTTATAGAACAAAATAAATCAGGTAAAAGACAAACTAGAGTAGTAGTATACCCAGAACTGAGCGTTACAGGATATACATGTCATGATTTATTTAATCAATATACTTTAATAAAAAGATCTTATGATGAACTTATAAGATTTGCAAAACTATCAAATAAAGAATATAGTCCACTTATATTTGTAGGGATGCCGATTAGAAAAGACAACCAATTATTTAACTGCGCAGTCGCAATACATAATGGTGAAATAATAGGTGTAGTACCAAAAACATTTATACCTAATTATTCTGAGTTTTACGAAGGAAGATATTTTGCGAGCTCAGTAAATAGAATAGATGACCAAATTGTGATAGGTGGAAAAACAGTTCCGTTTACACCAAATTTATTAGTAGAAGATACTCGCACAGGTGCTGTAGTTTCTGCTGAAATTTGTGAGGATGTTTGGGTACCGATACCACCTTCAAAATACCATTGTTTACATGGGGCAAATATAATTGTAAATTTATCAGCAAGTAATGAAACTATAGGAAAAGCTAAGTATAGAGAAGATTTAATAAAAATGCAATCAGCTACATCAAACTGTGGATATGTATACGCATCTGCATCAAGAGGAGAAAGTACGACAGATACTGTATTTTCAGGTCATAGTCTAATTGCAGATTGTGGAGTTATAGTAGGTGAGAGCAAGTTTTTAGAAGATATAGAAATAACTTATGGTGAAATAGATATAGAAAACTGTGAAAATGATAGAACAAAAACGACATCATATATGACTAATGTAAATAAACAAAAATATGAACGTATTTGTATAGAGACTTTTGCACCAGTAACAGATGAATTTGTTTCAAATAGAGAAATATCAATACTACCATTTGTTCCACACAATATAGATGAGCGTGCTACTGAAATATTAAAATTACAAGCAGCTGGTCTTGCTGGAAGACTTAAAAAAATAAATTGTAAAAATGTTGTTATAGGAATCTCTGGTGGATTAGACAGCACGTTAGCATTAATTGTAGCAGCAGAAGCATTCAACATAAATGGGCTTGATACAAAAGGAATACACGCTATTACAATGCCTTGTTATGGAACTACTGATAGAACATTAAACAATGCAAAAAAATTAATGGAATTATTAAATGTAACATCATATGAGATAAATATAAAAGATGCATGTGAACAACATTACAAAGATATAGGCCATGACAAATCTAACTTAGACGTAACATTTGAAAATGTTCAAGCGAGAGAGAGAACACAAATACTTATGGATATATCAAATAAAATAGGCGGATTAGTAGTTGGAACTGGCGATTTATCTGAATTAGCATTAGGTTGGTGCACATACAATGGAGACCAAATGAGTATGTATGGAGTAAATGCATCTATACCAAAAACTTTAGTAAGAGGAATCCTAGAATCATATGCACAACATCACAATGAACTAAGAGAAACTTTATTAGATATTTGCGATACTCCTGTTAGTCCAGAGTTACTTCCTCCAAATGAAGATGGAACAATAAAACAAAAAACAGAAGATAAAATCGGTTCATATGTAATACATGACTTTATACTTTACTACATGCAAAGACATGGATTTGGACCAAGAAAAATATTTGATTTATATATAAATGCAAAAACTATGCATGAAAAGAAAATGGGTGTTGAAAATCCAGTTATAGATAAGGCTGATGTGCTTAAAAATATGGAGATATTCTACAATAGATTTTGGACACAACAATTTAAACGTTCATGTATGCCAGATGGAGTAAAAGTTGGTAGTGTGTCATTATCACCAAGAGGTGACTGGAGAATGGCATCTGATGCATGTCAAAGTATCTGGATAGATGAATTAAACGAATTAAAGAATATAATTAAATAATTTTAAATATATTTTATAAACAGAAGTAAAACAAATTAATCCGTTTAATGTATAATGTATTATTTTTTCTAGCTAGAAAATTTTTCAAATTAAATCTGTAATTTAGATAATATGGTGATACAATATTATAAAGAGGTTAACTAGACGCAAAGTTGTTATAGGGGATTTTGTGTAAGGTGACTAATCATTAAAAAAAGAACAATTTTTGTGTACTCAAATAACCTGCATATACATAAATTTATATATTTTAGGGAATATATAATAAATAATAATAGGTATAGAGAAAGGGGTAAGATATATGTTATACACACCAAAGTACATTTTAGTGGCAGAGTTAGATAAAAAGGTTTGTGAATGCTCTGAATGTAAAAAATTCAGAGTACTATATAATCATAGTCAGATGACTGAAAGTAAAAATGAAGACATTTGTGATTCTACAAGCGATATAATAGCTGTTTGCTCAAAATGTAGTAGAATGTATAGATTTGATATGAGATACATAAAAAATGGAAGCGACCAAAAGCGTACGGTTTCAAATATAAGAGAAATATCTGAAACAAATAGCCAGGTAAGAGAACATATTAAACGTAATTATGGTTCTTATGAAGCATTATTTACTATAAGATCCGAAGATTTTATTACGAAAATAGTAGAAGAAAAAGAAGTAGAAAACGGAAAATATACAGAATACGTCTATATGGAAAAATAAATTTGATTTTGTATATGTAGATTTAGAATAAAACATAATACAAAAAATAAAGGCTTTAAAGCCTTTATTTTTTGACTAACAAAATAAATACGGGGGATAATCTTATGGTTACTGTAAACAAATACCTATATCAAGATGATTTTGGACAAAAAATATGTCCATGCTCAGATGCACAAAAATATAAAGTTTTATTTAGAGAAGTAAACGAAATAGAATTAAAGGGAAGTGAAGTAGAGGCAGTTACAAAAGCATCTATATACAAAATGGAAAAATTAGTAGTTATGTGCACAGAGTGTAAAAAAATATATTTTATTAGCTTATCTTTTGAAGGTAGTTTTAAATCACAATATGTAACACTACATAGTGTTGAGCTATTTGATGAAGATGTAATTGAGGCTAGAAATTTAATAAATAGAAGATATTCTGAATATGAAGGTGAATTAGTAGATATAGCTACAGATGATTATGTTATAAAAGTATTATTAAAATCTGATGATGACGAAAAAACAAATACTGTATATGTATATTTAAATAGAGAAGACAGCATACTATATTCTGATTTACAAAGTGAATAAAAGAACTTACATTCAAATAATAATACTGCATATTAACTATAATTGTTACGATTAGTTTATATGCAGTATTATTTAATTTATAAGATAAAATAAAGAGCTAAAGGCAATATTTATTTTTTATAAATATTTAATAAAAATTTTATAAAGTTTTGTTACTTTGATAGAGTAAAGAAAAAATTTTGATAAAACGAGGGATAACTTATGAAGATAAAAAATAAAGTAATAGTTTCTAATATAGTCATAGTAGTAATACCAATATTAACGCTATTAATTATAATGGGGATATCTATAAAAAGTAATAATTACCACGAAACTATAGAAGAAATTATAGAAACTTTAGTTAAGGATAAAAACTCTTTATATTCAGTACAAAGTTTAATATATCAATACGAAGATGATATATTGTCTATACCTAAATCAAGCTATAAAAATACAACACAAAAAGAACTAGAATCCAATCAATTATCAAATTTAAATCAAGAATTAAGTAAGTTAGGATATAACTTATCCATAGAAGTAAATAATAAAAATTTATATGATAATTTGACAAAACAGGAACATCAAAAGCTAAATGAACTGATAAAAAACTATGATAATAATTTTAAACATACTGTTATCACATTGGATTTCTAAAAGTATTTTAGTTCCATTAGAAAAGATAAGAGTAGGAAGTAAAAAAATAAGAGAAGGAGAGTAAGAAAAGCCGATAAATTATTTTGGTAATGATGAGTTTGGAGACGTATGTAGAGATTTTGATGAGATGAGAGGATATCTTAGAAATTCAGTAGACGAAAGATTGAGATATGAAAAAAATAGAAGATGAATCAAAAAATATAAAATTTATAGATACAGTATGGGGCGCAGGTTATAGATTCTGCATATAATTAACAAACATAATATTAACAGTTAATAAATAATTAATATTTTATTTTTTTTATAGTTATTTTTATTTTGTATTATAAAGATAAAGAAATAAAAATAAGAAAATATTAGTTGTACAAGCATATAAAATATGTGTGTATCACGAGATTGTAGAGAAGGTGAAGTCTTTTTAATAGATTTTTAGTCTAAATACAGTTTTAAGGAGAGGTGAAAATGTTGAATTTAATGTTTGGTGGTTTGTGTATGGCTTTGGCGGATTCTGTACCCGGTGTTTCAGGTGGTACAATATTATTTATTCTTGGAATATTAGTAGTAGTTTTAATTACTTATTTCAATCCTATATCATCAAATTCTTATAATATAAGTTTTAAATATTTTGATATAGATTTAATGATTTATATTATATTAGTAGCAATTATAGCTGTATCTGCAATGGTACTTCCAGGTATATCTGGATCGACTTTGCTTTTGATATTTGGTTTATATCTACCTATTATGAAGAGTGTTCACAATATCTTGAATGGGAATTTCAGCCAAATGCCTATTGTATTAGTATTTATAGTCGGTTTGATAATTGGAATATTCTCATGTACAAAGCTAGTTAAATATTTATTACAAAAATATACTTCTGAGATGATATATATAATTTTAGGATTGATGATAGGTTCAATATATTCAATCATTATGGGACCCACAACTATTACAGGAACTTACAACTATGTTCCTGTTAATATTTATAATTTTAATGTACTATTTTTTATTCTAGGTGGAGTGTTAATAGGTGCAATTCAATATTTAAAACATTTGATTTTAAAACAATCAACAGATATGAATCTAAAAGAGATAGATTAATTAAAAAAAAATTCGCTTTGCTCATGGCGCCAACGACTTCGTCCGTTGCTTTAGTTAATAGGTTGGAAATTATATATTATCCAAAAACCAGATAATATATAATTTTCTTAGAATTAAAAAAGGCTGATTTCTATTTAAAGTAGAAATCAGCCTTTTATTTACATATTAACAGCTTTTTTATTTTCTGGTGTTTTTGATTCACTTTCTTTATTTGATTTAATATCATTAACAGTAAAAGTTTTTGCTTTAGAAGATATTTTAGATGTATTATCTTCTTCTTTTAAGTTTTTAAATGCTCTTGATAGCATAAGTTTTATTCTGTTTATTTGGTTAACTTCACTTGCAGAAGGGTCGTAGTCTATTGGAATTATGTTTGCTTTTGGATATCTAGCTTTTAATTCTTTTATAGGCCCCTTACCAATTATGTGGTTAGGAAGACAACCAAATGGTTGCATACAAACTATATTATCAACACCACTTTCTATTAATTCTATCATTTCACCTGGTAAGAACCAGCCTTCACCAGTTTGATTTCCGATAGAGACTAATGTTTTAGTCTTTTCTGCTAATTCATAAATACTTTCAGGTGGAGTAAATCTCTTGCTCTTTTTAAGTTCTTTTACGTAAGTTTTTTGGTAGAAACTAACTAAACCAATAAAGAATTTTGCAAAGAATTTACCTTTAGCGCTACCTTCTAGTTTGTTGTCTTTTTTGTATATATTGTTTAGAGAACAATACAAGAAGAATCCAGCAAGCTCTGGCATTACAGCCTCAGCCCCTTCTCTTTCAAGGACGTCGACAATATTGTTATTTGCAGTTGGATGGAATTTTACTAATATTTCTCCAACAAGACCAACACGAGGTTTTTTGATATCTAGAAGTTCTAGATTATCAAAATCTTTTATTATTGCTTTGATGTTTTTACTGAAAGTAGAGAATTTAGCACTTTCAAGTGAATCCATACAAATTTTAACCCATTTTTCATATAAAGCATTTGCGCTTCCTTTGACTTTTTCATAAGGTCTAGTTCTATATAATACTTTCATAAATAAATCACCATAAACTACAGCCATAAAGCCACGATTTAGTAGTGGTAGTGAAATATTTTCTTTAAGACCATTATCTTCTATGCCTTGTGCACTTAATGATACAACTGGTACATCTTTAAATCCTGCCTCATACATAGCTTTACGTAAGAAACCTATGTAGTTAGTCGCTCTACAACCACCACCAGTTTGAGTTATACCTACAGCTACGTTGTTTAAGTCGTATTTGCCTGATTTAAGAGCGCCTATTAACTGTCCTATAACTATGATGGCAGGGTAGCATGCATCATTATTTACATATCTTAATCCTTCCTCGATAATCTCTCTACTTGTATCTTGAAGGATTTCTACATTCCAACCACTTAAATTCACAGCCTTTTGGATGAATTGGAAGTGAATTGGAGACATTTGAGGAACTAGCAATTTACGTTTTGGATCAAATTTATCGTTTTTAGTGTAATGTATTTTATTTTCTTTTATATTTTTAACACTTATGTTATTTGCTTCTCTTTCTGACATAGCAGCTTTTAGTGAACGAAGTCTTATTTTTGCTGCACCTAAGTTATTACCTTCATCTATTTTTATTACTGTATATATTTTTGATTTTTCTGCTAGTATTTCTTGAACTTGTTCTGTTGTTACAGCATCAAGACCGCATCCAAATGAGTTTAGCTGAACTAATTCTATGTTATCGTATTTTTTAGTAAATTCAGCAGCTTTGTAAAGTCTAGAGTGATATACCCATTGGTCGACAACTCTTAGAGGTCTTTGTACTTGTGCAAGATGACAAACACTATCTTCTGTAAGTACTGCCATATCAAGTGAATTTATTAATTCTGGCATACCATGGTTAATTTCTGGGTCAAGGTGATAAGGTCTACCAGCTAAAACTATACCTTTTAAGTTTTCTTTTTCTATTTTTTTAACAGCTTCTTCGCCAGCATGTCTTATATCTGCTTTAAATGCTAATTCTTCATCTCTTGCAGCATCAACAGCAGCTCTAATTTCAGATTTTGAGATGTTTAATTCTGAAAAATAATTAGAGAAGACCTGACAAAGTCTTTGTTTTAAGTTTTCTTTATCATTTAAAGTCATAAATGGATTTATAAACTTAATATTCTTTTTCTTTATATCAGGAACATTGTTTTTTATTATTTCAGAATAAGATATAACGACAGGGCAATTGTAGTTGTTGTCTGAAGTTTTATCTTCTCTGTATTCGTGTGTTACAGCAGGGTAGAAGATAGTCTTAACACCTTTATCTATTAAACTTTGGATATGTCCATGGACCATTTTACCTGGGTAACAAACTGTTTCAGAGGCTATACTAGTCATACCTCTTTCATAAAGTTTTTTTGAAGATCTTCCTGATAGAGTTACTTTAAATCCTAATTTAGTAAATAAAGTGAACCAGAATGGATAATCTTCATACATATTTAAAACCCTTGGAATACCGACTTCACCTCGTGGTGCATCTTCCAATTTTAATGGTTTATAATGTTTAAATAATCTGTCATATTTGTATGCAAATAGATTTATTGGTTTTTCTTTATTTGGGTCAGGTTTTTCTGCACCATATAAAGCGGCACCATTTTCGCATCTATTACCAGATACAAATATTTCAGTTTCTGAGAATTTATTTATAGTAAGTAGACATTTGTTTGAGCAACCTTTACATCTACGAACTGTATTATCTACTTTGATGTTTTCAAGTTGTTTTAAATTTAAAAATTCTGTTTTATGTTGTGGAGTGTATTTTTCCTTACTTATTAAAGCAGCACCAAATGCACCCATTATTCCAGAAATATCAGGTCTAATTACATCTCTGCCGATTAATTTTTCAAAGCTTCTTAAAACTAAATCATTGTAAAAAGTACCACCTTGTACAACTATGTTTTTACCAAGTTCATTTAAATCTCTAATTTTTATAACTTTGAATAAGGCGTTTTTTATAACTGAATAAGAAAGACCTGATGATATATCGGCAACTGTAGCACCTTCTTTTTGTGCCTGTTTAACTCTAGAATTCATAAAGACTGTGCATCGAGAACCTAAATCAACTGGATGTTGTGAATATGTACCTTCTTTTGCAAAGTCTTGTATAGACATAGAAAGTGATTTTGCAAAAGTTTCAAGGAAAGAACCACAACCAGAAGAACAAGCTTCATTAAGGATAATATTGTCGATAACTCCATCTTTTATATGAAGGCATTTCATATCTTGGCCTCCGATATCTAATATGAAGTCTACTTGTGGGTCAAAGTATTTAGCTGCTTTGTAGTGAGCCATAGTTTCTATTTCACCATAATCTATTTTTAACGCTTTTTTTAGTAAAGCTTCACCATATCCAGTGACGCAAGATGAAACTATGTGGACATCTTTTGGCAGGCAGCTATAAATATCTTTTACTATATTTATAGAAGTTTGAAGGGGACTACCTTCGTTACTACTATAATATGTATAAACTAAGTTGCAATCTTCATCTATTAATGCGGCTTTTGTAGTTGTAGAACCGGCATCAATACCTAAGAAGCAATTTCCTTTTATATTTTTTATATCTTTTTTAGTAACTTTAGATTTATTGTGTCTATTTATGAATTCGTCATGTTCTTGTTTGTTTTTGAATAGAGGCTCTAAACCTTCTGTATTAGATAAGTTTACACCTTCGATTTTTTTTGTTTTATTTATCAAATCTGATAAATTAATATCGGGTTCATCTTTTGCTAATATTGAAGCACCCATAGCGATATATAACTGTGCATCTTTTGGAAATACTATATTTTCATCGCTCAAGTTAAGTACATTTTTAAATGCTGTTCTAAGTTCTGATAAGAAGTATAGAGGACCTCCTAAAAAGGCTACATTTCCTTCTATAGCTCTACCACAAGATAAAACGCTGACTGTTTGAACTACGACAGCATTAAATATACTCATGGCTATATCAGCTTTTCTTGCACCATCATTTATCAATGGCTGAATATCTGTCTTTGCAAAGACACCACATCTAGAGGCGATAGGATAGATAACCTCATAATCTTTAGCCATTTCGTTAAGTCCAGCAGCATCTGTTTTTAGTAAAGTTGCCATTTGGTCTATAAATGCACCAGTACCACCAGCGCAGATACCATTCATTCTTTGATCAATACCACCACTTAAATAAGTGATTTTTGCATCTTCACCACCGAGTTCGATTACAACATCAGTTTCTGGGTTGAAGGTTTCAATTGCTTTTGTAGATGATATTACCTCTTGTACAAATTTTAAACCTAAATACTTAGAGATATCTATTCCTCCAGACCCAGTTACTACAGTAGAAATTCTGATATCCCCGAATTTTTCATAAACTTCTATTAAAACTTCTTTAACGGCTTTTTTTACGTCTGAAAAATGTCTTGTATATTTTTCGAATACAACTGTATCTTTATCTAAAACGACTATTTTAACTGTAGTAGAACCGACATCTATCCCTACATTAAATATTTTTTTCATAAAATTAAACCTCCTCAAACTGCCCCAAAGTAATTATAAACTAAAAGCATTAACTATTAATTCTTCTATGTATTTTAGCTCTTTTTCATCGTTGTAATTCCCATCAGGATCGAAAATATACTTTAACACGACATATCCACCTATATTTGAAATAACAGTTCTGACGATAAGTCCATTAGGAACGTCTTTTATCATCTTATTTTCTTTAAAGTAATTTAATATTTTGTCAAAACCGTCCATTATAGTAGATTTTAAACCATATACAATTTTTATTCTTAGTTCTTCACGATAAAGAACTTCTGCCAATAAGATGTGAGCGACTTTATAATTTTCACTCATAAAATTAAATCTTTCATAGACAATTTCATGTATAAATGATTTAAAGTCAGGATATATATCCTTTATTTCAACATCTTCAAAATCTATTATCATTTCTGGAAGAACATAATCAAATATAAATGGCATAATCGAAGAAAGTAGTAAATTTTCTTTTGTGCCGAAATGTTTAAATATTGTACCCTCAGCAACACCTGCGATTTTTGCTATCTCACTGGTTGATGTATTGGAATACCCATTTTTAGCAAAAAGGTCAATGCTAGTTTCTAATACCCTTTTACACTTGGCTGTCATTGTTTTATTTTCTAATATGTCTTTCTTATATGAATTTAAAATAGAATGTTGCATTTGAAATTTCTCCTAAAATTTGAAGTTTCATATTAAAACAAAACTATTAATAAGAAAATTTTTATTTAACACATTATTAAATAATATTTTTCCAAAGTATTAAAGTGAGTAAACACTCACAATATGAACCATAAAAATAGTGAGTAAATACTCACATACATACAAGTATTATAGTGATTATTACCATAAAATGTCAATCGAAAGAAAGGTGAATTTATGTTAAAGTTTTGTTAAATAATATACAAATTTAGACTATAGATAAGTGAATATAAAATTAAAAAAATCACTTTGTTCATGTAGCCAATGACTTCGTCCGTTGATTTAGATAATTTATTTATAATTAAAAAAAGATAGACATTTTGACGTCTATCTTTCTATAAAAAGTAAATATTATTATTTGCATTTAAAGCTTGAACAATATGTTTCAGAGTATAAATTAGCTGAATCAGCACTAGATGTTACTGATATATTATTTAAGCTACATACATTTCCTGCATTATAAGCACATGTTTTTACATTACATCCTATGTAGTCGCAACTTCCATTAGTACAAGTATTGCTTGTTAAGTTACTGTAAGTAGATTGGTCTAAAAATGAAGAACAACAAGTATGGTTACTTGTATGAGCTTTTTTTCCTGTTATAGATATTCTATTTGCATAACAAACTCCTGCATCGTTATGCGAACAATTTAGTACATTACATCCTATTCTAGCCATTATTTTGAACCTCCTATTAACTTTAATTAATAAAAGTATTTCCAAAATATAAAAAAATATGTATTGTACATAGATTATTCTACTATTGATTGAAACACATCTTTATCTAATAGTGACTTTGCTATTAGTGAACATGAAGAAGGGTAATTTGAAATATTTGGCCAAATATTTATTATCATTTTTTCATAATCTAATAATTTTAGATTTTTACCGTTTTTAACATTTTCAGAGAACTCCTCAGATTTTTCCTTCATTTTTAAATATATATCTATAGTTAAATCAAAAAAGACGGTTGCCTTGTGACATGGTTGTTTTAAAATTAGTAGGTTTTGTCTAAACTCTAAATAATCAAGTCTATCTGATGTAGTATAAGAGTTATTTTCCAAGATAAACACACCTCAATTCCATAAAATTATTATTAATAATTATATTTTGCACACCTAAAAAATATGACCAAAATATAGTGTTATTAATGTATAAATATTAGCAAAAATGGCTAAGATACTAATAAAAATCCTACATATTTACAAAGGAGGAGGACATAAGTAATGAAAAAGATGGAGAATTATCGCTGGATTATTCCGTCATTAGTAGCATTAGGAGTAATACTATTAAGTGGAGGTATTTTTTTAGGGGTTAAGAGTTATGAAACGCTTGAAGCAAGTAACAGCAAAATTGACAAAACAAATCAAAAGAGTCTTTCTGGTCAACAAAAATTTAAATTAGATGAATACTGTCAAATATGGCTTCAAGATGATAATGAAATACCAGTAATGTTAGGAAAAGTAAACGAGGACTTATTAAATAAAACTGAAGATGAAATTAAAGCGGCCTTAAAAGAAAAATATCCAGACAAAGAAGTATCTACAATGAATAAATATCAAATAATTTTAAAGACTTCTGATGAAACTACAGATTTATCAAAAGCAAATAAATATACATTAGAAAATGAAGATGGATATATAACTGTTTTCAAATATAATAAAGAAGGTAAAAAAGAATTAGTAGAAAAAACTTCTATCCAAATAAAATCACTTCCAAAATCAGTTCAAGAAGAACTTAAAGAAGCGATAGTATTAGATAATGAAGAAGATGCTTATTCTAGACTTGAAGATTTCGGTAGCTAATAAAATTTAATATATACCTGAGAAATATGTCCTTTAAATGTTAATAGCATAATTTTGCTGACAACATTTAAAGGACATATTTTTATATTTATAGAAATAATATTTTTAGTTTATTTGTTAAAGCTTTAGTTTATTTGATATAATAGATGAGAACATAGGTTTGGATAAAAATAAATTTAGGAGGTCAGTTTTGGTTATTTTAGGAATAGACCCAGGGATAGCTATAGTTGGATACGGAATAATAGAATATAAAAATAATAAGTTTAGAGTTATTGATTATGGGGCTGTTACGACTAACGCAAACACACCAACAGATCAAAGGCTAGCACTTGTTTATAAAGGTATAGATATTTTAATTAAGAACTATAATATTGATGAAGTAGCGATTGAGGAATTGTTCTTTAACAAAAATGTAAAAACAGCAATCACAGTTGCACAGGCGAGAGGTGTAATTATGTTGGCTTGTACACACAATAATAAGCCTATTTATGAATATACACCACTTCAAGTTAAACAAGGTGTTGTTGGATATGGTAGAGCCCAAAAAATGCAGGTACAACAGATGGTGACATCTCTTTTAAAATTAAAAGAAATACCAAAACCAGATGATACTGCTGATGCTCTTGCAATAGCTGTATGTCATGCACATGCAAATAGACTAGAAAAGACTTTAAAAAACTTTAAATAATTTTATAAGGAGAATGTATGTATAGCTATATAAAAGGAATCGTAGAGGAAATATATTTAGATAGAATAATTTTAGAAAATAACGGAATTGGATACGAAATAAATGTATCTAGTTTTACGGCGCAAAGTGTACAAAAGGGAAAAAGTGCAAAAATATTTACAAAATTAATAGTAAGAGAAGATGACATGAGTTTGTGCGGATTTTCAACTCAAATGGAACTTGAGATGTTTAAACTACTTACATCAGTGTCAAAGATAGGTCCAAAAGTAGGTCTTGGAATTTTATCTTGTGCAACGCCACCACAACTTAGTGCATATATCCTTAGTGAGGATATTGCAAAACTATCGAAATGTCCAGGCGTCGGTAAAAAAACTGCTGAGAGAATAATTTTAGAATTAAAAGATAAAGTAGATAAAGATATGGCAGAGTTTGAAGCTACTTTATTTAATCAAGCACCTACAGGATTAGAGTTAGATGAAGCATTAGAAGCATTATTAGCTTTAGGATATTCAAGTACAGAAGCTAAAGAAGCTGTTCAAAAATTCAAAAAAGACGGATTAAAAACAGAAGACTTAATTAAAAAATCACTTACATATTTAATGAGTAAGTAATTAGATTTAAATAGACGAAAATATAGAAAGGAGATTGGTAAATGTTTGATTTAGGTGATGAAAATAGATTGATAACTTCTAGCATGAAATCAGAAGATACGGAAACAGAAGTTAGTTTAAGACCTAAGAGTTTATCGGATTATTTAGGTCAGGAAAAAGTAAAAGAACAATTAGAAATATTTATAGAGGCAGCAAAATCTAGAAATGAGCCACTAGACCACGTTTTATTATATGGACCTCCAGGTCTAGGAAAAACAACTTTAGCAGGAATAATAGCCAATGAAATGGGTGTAAACCTTAGAATTACATCTGGTCCAGCTATTGAAAGAGCTGGTGATTTAGCGGCAATTTTAACTAATTTAGAGGAAAATGATGTATTATTTATTGACGAAATACACAGAATAAATAGGAGTGTAGAGGAAGTTTTATACCCTGCAATGGAAGATTACTGCATAGATATAATTATCGGAAAAGGACCATCAGCAAGAAGTATAAGGCTTGATTTACCAAAATTCACATTAATTGGTGCTACGACTAGAGCGGGAATGCTTACAAACCCACTTAGAGATAGATTTGGAGTAATATGCAAATTAGACTACTATACAGTAGATGAATTAGCTCAAATTTCAATGAGATCAGCAAATCTTCTACAAGCAGAAATAAACTTAAATGGAGCAATAGAGATTGCTAGACGTTCTAGGGGGACACCAAGAATAGCAAATAGACTTCTAAAAAGAGTTAGAGACTATGCTCAAGTAAAAGCCGGCGGAAATATAAC
The DNA here is from genome assembly GCF_902468165.1 of uncultured Intestinibacter sp. NCBI lineage: Bacteria > Bacillati > Bacillota > Clostridia > Peptostreptococcales > Peptostreptococcaceae > Intestinibacter > uncultured Intestinibacter sp. The sequence continues at coordinate 13,684 of NZ_CABQXJ010000028.1, read as the reverse complement.
TGATGAAGTTGCAAATGATGCCTTAGAATTATTAGGTGTAGACAGTTTAGGTCTTGATGATGTTGATGAAAAACTACTTTTAACAATAATCCACAAGTTTGGCGGTGGGCCAGTAGGATTAGACACATTAGCAGCATCAATTGGAGAGGATAGAAATACAATAGAAGATGTTTATGAGCCGTATTTACTTCAACTAGGTTTTATAAATAGAGGGCCTAGGGGGCGTATTGCTATGCCAAGAGCATATGAACATTTAAATATAGAATATCCCCAAAAATAAGATTTTATAAAAGTCTACCCAAATAAATAAATATTTGTTATCATTGTATTTGTATGTTTTGACAAATATTTATTTAGAAAGGAAGTTAAAAAATTGAAAACAAGCGATTTTAACTTTGATTTACCGGAAGAATTAATTGCACAAGTTCCAATAAAAGATAGAACAAGTTCTAAACTTATGGTACTTAATAAAGAAACTGGTGAAATCGAACATAGAATATTTAAAGATATAATAGATTATTTAAATCCAGGAGATTGCCTAGTTTTAAACGACACTAGAGTAATCCCAGCTAGACTTATCGGTTCAAAAGTAGAAACAGGTGGAAAAATAGAATTTTTACTTTTAAAAAGAACTGAAGATGATACTTGGGAAACATTAGTTAAACCAGGTAAAAGAGCTAAAATAGGAGCTAGATTCTCATTTGGAGATGGCAAACTAATAGCAGAAGTAGTTGGAATGGGTGAAGATGGAGCTAGAATAGTTAAATTCGAATATAATGGTATATTTGAAGAAATTCTAGACGAATTAGGAAACATGCCACTACCACCATATATAACAGAAAAACTAGATGAAAGAGAAAGATATCAAACAGTTTATTCTAAACATAATGGTTCTGCAGCAGCTCCAACTGCTGGACTTCACTTTACAGAAGAATTATTAACTAAAATAAAAGAAAAAGGTGTTGATTTAGCATTCGTAACACTTCATGTTGGTCTTGGAACTTTCAGACCAGTAAAAGTAGATGATGTTAACAGCCACCAAATGCATTCAGAATTCTACATGGTGACAGAAGAAGCAGCAGAAAAAATAAATAGAGCTAAAGCAAATGGAAATAGAGTAATAAGTGTTGGTACAACAAGTACAAGAACTATAGAGTCAGTAGCTGATGAAAATGGCTTAGTAAAAGCTACATCAGGATGGACAAATATATTTATATACCCAGGATACAAATGGAAAGTTATAGATAACTTAATAACTAACTTCCATTTACCAGAGTCTACACTTATAATGCTAGTTAGTTCTTTAGCAGGAAAAGAGCATGTATTAAATGCTTACAATCAAGCAGTTAAGGACAAATACAGATTCTTTAGTTTTGGAGATGCAATGTTTATAAAATAATAATATCAAACTTAACTGGGGGCCGAAAAAATGAAAAGAAATACAAAGCAGACTTTTATTAAAATAGCACATTTATGTGAGATTTTACTATCAGTAGTAATACTATTAGTCATACTTTTAGGTATATTCGATATTTTGAGAGAGGTTTATGGTGCTTATATTATCGACTTCGCAAATCCTGTTAATTACGAGCAACTAAATAACTTCTTGGCACAAATATTATTACTTGTAATAGCCGTAGAATTAGTAATTATGCTTTGCTTACATCGACCTGAAACTTTATTAGAAGTTCTTTTATACGCAATAGCAAGAAAGCTACTTTTAATACCTAAGTCATCAAGTGCAGGTGAATTATTATTAGGTGTATTAGCTATAGCAGCTATATTCTTCATTAAGAAATATTTAATGCCGGAAAAGGACAAAGAAGGCACAGAAAAAGAATCAAAATCTACTATCAAAAGTATAATATCATCTTATCTAAAAGATGATGATGAAAATGTAAGTATGTTTTAATAAATATACTTACATCATAAATTTAATATAGAGATGAATCAATATATTTGAAATTTTAAGGAGAAACAAAATGAGTGCAATAAGATACGAACTTATCAAAACTTGTAAACAAAGTGGTGCAAGACTTGGAATATTACACACACCACATGGAAGTATAGAAACGCCTATATTCATGCCAGTTGGTACACAAGCAACAGTAAAGGCGATGACACCAGAAGAATTAAAAGAAATAGGATCACAAATAATCCTAAGTAATACTTACCACTTATATATGAGACCAGGTCACGAATTAGTAAAAGAAGCTGGTGGGCTTCACAAATTTATGAATTGGGACAAACCAATATTAACAGATAGTGGTGGATTCCAAGTATTCTCACTAGGACCACTTAGAAAAATAACTGAAGAAGGTGTTACATTTAAATCACATTTAGATGGTTCAAGACACTTCATAAGTCCAGAAAAAGCTATGGAGATACAAAATGCATTAGGTTCAGACATAATGATGGCATTTGACGAATGTGCTCCATACCCAGCTGACAGAGAATACGTTAAAAAATCTTTAGAAAGAACTACAAGATGGCTTCAAAGATGTAAAGATGCTCACAAAAATACAGAAAACCAAGCATTATTCGGTATAATCCAAGGTGGTATGTATAAAGATTTAAGAGAGCAATCAGCAAAAGAAATAACTGCTATAGATTTACCAGGATACGCAATAGGTGGACTTAGTGTTGGAGAACCTAAACCACTTATGTACGAAGTATTAGAATATACTACACCACTTATGCCAGTTGATAAGCCAAGATACCTAATGGGTGTTGGTTCACCTGACGACTTAATCGAAGGTGTAATAAGAGGAGTAGACATGTTCGACTGTGTACTTCCAACTCGTATAGCTAGAAATGGTACTGCTATGACTAGCCAAGGTAAAGTTGTAGTTAGAAATGCTGCTTATGCTAAAGACTTTACTCCACTTGATCCAGAGTGTGATTGCTATTGCTGTCAAAACTACACAAAAGCATATATAAGACACTTAGTTAAGGCTAACGAAATATTAGCTGCTAGACTTATAACAACACACAACTTAAGATTCTTACTTAAATTAATGGAACAAGTTAGACAAGCAATAAGAGAAGACAGACTATTAGACTTCAGAGAAGAATTTTTTACTAAATATGGGTATGAATTATAAAATATTTACTATATAATATTTAATAATAAATATTTTTAAATAAAAGTTAAAGGAGAAAATAAAATGAATCAACAATTAGTATGGTCAATTGTGTATATAATTGCTTTATTTGCAATATTCTACTTCTTATTTATAAGACCACAAAAGAAAAAAGATAAAGAATTAAAAGAAATGAGAGATTCTTTAGCTGTTGGAGATACTATAGTAACTATAGGTGGTATAGTAGCTAACATAGCAAAAGTTGAAGAAGAAACTATAGTTATAGAATTTGGACCAAGCAGAACTAAAATGCCAATACAAAAATGGGCTATAGGTAGCGTTCAATCAAAAAAAGAAAGTAAATAATAATTAGGAATTTAAAACCTTCCTCTTAAATATATTTATTTAAGAAGGGAGGTTTTTTTATGAATAAAGCGATAAGTATTTTTAAAGGATTGGGATATGCATATATCTTTACTCTAATTGTAATTTTAATTTACAATGCATTATTAACTTTTACAAAGATGTCTTCAGATAGTATGGGATTAATAGTATCCATTATTACAACTTTTGGTGCTGCATTTGGTGGATTTTATGCTTGTAAACAAATAAAAGAAAAAGGGTTGTTATATGGATTGCTTGAAGGATTGCTTTATATAGTATTTTTAATAGTATTAGTTTTCTTAGCAAAAGAAAATTTTTCTTTTGAGATAAGTATGCTATATAGTGTAATATTAACGACTGTAGCCGGTGGAATTGGAGGAATTATAGGAGTTAATTTCTAAAATATTTTTAAATATATGGAATATATGTTATAATTATTCAAGTGTTATAAAATTATACATACAAACAAAAGATTAGGAGGAAATTCGACATGGCTAAAAAACATATAAAAACTTTATCTCAAGCTACTTTAAAAGAAAGTGCTGCTAAAGGTGGATGTGGAGAATGTCAAACTTCTTGTCAATCAGCTTGCAAGACTTCTTGTACAGTTGCTAACCAAGAATGTGAAAGATAGTATCTACATAAAATACAAAGGGAATTGAATGGTGATTTGAGTTACCGTTCAATTCCCTTTTTAAAAGTTAAAGGTGGGTTATGTTTCTGCTATTATTCTTCCCGTATCTTTTAAATCATAACCACCAAGTCCTACCAATTCATCTTTGAATTCATCTGAATTAATAATGTTTAAAATTTCTTTATAAATTGGATTTTCTAGATTTTCAGTTTTTATAACTAAATCATATCGTTCCCTTTGTAGAGGAATAAAATCAATATTATCTATTTGCTTAGCGACTTTTTCTATACCTAAACCAAAATCACCTTTACCTCTTGCAATAGCACTTGCAACAGCTAAGTGAGAGTTTTCTTCACAGTTATAACAATTAATCTTATTAGAAGGAATATTTAGTTCACGTAATTTGCCGTCTAATAAAACTCTGACACCGCATCCAATTTCTCTGTTTATATAATTTAAATCATTTCTTTTTAAATCGTCCCATCCCTTTATATTTTTAGGATTCCCTTTTTGAACATAAAAACCTTGAATTCTATATGTCAAGTTGATTATTGTGCATGGAATTCCAGGAAGTAATTTCTTAACAAAATCAATATTATATTCTGAAGTTTCCCAGTCCCATAGATGAGCTGAGGCAATAGATGCTTTATTAGTGTATAAATTAATTAGACCATTATAACTTCCCATATAAGATCTGTATGATTTTATAGATGGAAGACGACTTTCAATATTTCTACCTAAAATATCTAAAATCATATCTTGACCACAAATTATAATGTTTTTATCGTCTATATTCATGTCCTTATCTATAGCTATATCATTTGCAAGGATTTCTTGTTTTGAATGTTTAGTTTGAGGTGATGAACTACCTTTTTTTTGATTATTTATATAATTATTGATATCTTCTTTATCAATACGAAGTTTTTTTCCTACTTTATAAGCTGGAAGTTCACCTCTTTTTATTAACTCATAAACTGTATTTTTGGTTATTTTTAATAATTCCGCAACTTCTAATGGCGTTAATGATGTTGAATCCATAATATCAGCCTCCTTATGTAATATTTTATAATATTTGTTTAATTATGTATATCTAAAAATTATACTATTAACATCATTTTTGGTCGAAAAGCAGAAAAAAATAAGGTAAATTTTGTCTAAAAAAGTTGAAAAAAAAGAGAAAACATTATACAATAAGAATAAACATAATTAAAAATGGTAAAACATTATAAAACATAACAAAAATATACAAACTAGTAATGTTATAACATGTTTAGTTGTGACGAACAATTATAAGGTAGGGGGAAATTTCAATTATGAAAAAGAAATTCGGAGTTTTATCACTAGCATTATGCTTAATGTTAGGTGCAGTAGGATGCAGCAATAGCGGAAGTTCATCATCTTCTAGCTCATCTTCAGGTGCATCAAGTGATGCATCATCTTCAAAATCATCAGGAAAAGAAATAGAATTAAAAATATCTGCAGCAGCTTCATTACAAGAAGCAATGGTAGAAATAGAAAAAGAATTCAAACAAGTAAATCCAGATGTAAAATTAACAGTTAACTTAGGTTCTTCAGGAACATTAATGCAACAAATACAAGAAGGTGCAGAATGTGATGTATTTATATCTGCAGGTGCAAAACAAATGGATGCATTAGTTGAAGACGGAACAATAAATAAAGACGATGTAAAAACTTTATTAATAAATGATTTAGTATTAGTAGCTGCTAAAGGTGAAAAAATAGATTCATTAGATGATTTAAAATCTGATTCTATAACAAAAATAGCTATAGGAGATCCAGAAAGTGTTCCAGCTGGTAAATACGCTAAAGAAGTTTTAGATAATACTAAATTATATGATGCAGTACAAAGCAAATTAGTTTTAGGTAAAGACGTTAAACAAGTTTTATCTTATGTACAACAAGGTGCTGCACAAGTTGGTTTTGTTTACTTAAGTGATGCTCATGGAGTAGATGATGTAGATGTAGTTTTAACTACTGACGAAGATACTCACTCAGAAATAGCTTACCCAATAGCTGTTCTTAAAGATAGCAAACAATCAGATGCTGCTAAACAATTTGAAGATTTCTTATTAAGTGATGCAGGACAAGCTATATTAGAAAAATATGGATTTGAAAAAGCTAAATAGTTTTAAATTATAGATATTATAAATTAAAAATAATGATTTTAAATGACATAACCTATAGATGATGCATTTGCGTCATTTATAGGTTATTAATAAATAGAGAAGATTATAAAATTTAAGAGGAGGAAGAATAAGATGGATGCAGGTTTAACACCTCTTTGGATTTCCGTTAAAACATCTTTACTGGCAACAGTAATAACATTTTTTTTAGGAATAGGAACAGCTTATTTAGTTGCAAACTATAAAGGGAAATGGAGGGGAATAATCGATAGTATATTTACATTACCGCTTGTTCTTCCTCCTACTGTTTTAGGGTTCTTTTTACTTATTTTCTTTGGTAAAAATGGACCAGCAGGGAAGTTCTTATTACAGTTTGATATAAACTTAATATTTACATGGACAGCAACAGTAATTTCGGCTGTTGTAGTAGCATTCCCAATGATGTATAGATCATCACGTTCAGCTTTTGAACAAATTGACGATAATTTAATTGCAGCGGCAAAAACATTAGGAATGAGTAAGTGGAAAATCTTTTATAAGATTTCGGTACCTCTTGCTTGGCCAGGAATAATCGGTGGAGTAGTATTATCTTTTGCAAGAGCATTAGGAGAATTTGGAGCTACATTAATGATGGCTGGTAATATACCAGGAAAAACTCAAACTATGCCACTTGCGATATTCTTCCAAGTGCAAGCAATGAATTATAAGGGAGCTATGTTATGGGTAGCGACAATTGTGGCTATTTCTGTAGTTATGATATTAGTATTAAACTTTTGGTCTGATAAACAGCAAGACCTTGTTGGAAAAAGAAGTAGAGGAGGTAAATAGAAATGTCTTTATATGTTGATATAGAAAAAGATCTAGGCTCCTTTAAATTAAAAGTTAAATTTGAGCAAGAAGATGGGATAGTTGGATTATTAGGTCAATCTGGATGCGGAAAAAGTATGACGCTAAGATGTATTGCAGGTATTGTAAAACCTGATAAAGGAAAAATAATTTCAAATGGAAAGGTGTTTTTTGATTCAGAAAAAAAGATAAACCTAACGCCTCAACAGAGAAATATAGGGTTTTTATTCCAAAACTATGCACTATTCCCACATATGTCAGTTAAACAAAATATACAGTTAGGGATAGAAAAGTTATCTAAGGAAGAAAAAGATGAAATAACTAAAAAATATCTTAAGAAGTTCAGATTAGCAGGATTTGAAGATAGATACCCATGGCAATTGTCAGGAGGACAACAACAAAGAATAGCACTAGCTAGAGCATTATGTTTAAATCCAGATATATTAATATTAGATGAGCCATTTTCAGCATTAGATTATCATCTTAGAAGTAATATGGAAAATGAATTATGTGAAATATTAAAAGACTTTGATGGAAATGTATTATTTGTAACTCATGATATATCAGAGGCCTATAGAATAAGTGATGATATAATAGTATTTGATAATGGGCTTTCATTACCAAAAAGAACAAAGAATGAGTTGTTCGTACATCCAAGTTGTATGACAGAAGCTGTTATAACAGGATGCAAAAACATATCATCTTGTGATATAATTAATACAGATACAGTATTTGCCAAAGATTGGGGATTTAACTGTAAAATAGAAAAAGGTGTCAACGAAAATTCTAAACATATTGGAATAAGAGCACATCATATGAAAGTTGTTGAAGATAATTCACAAGATATAGAAGATGGTGAAAATATATTTGAAATGACTGTTGTAAAAGTAATAGAAAATTCATTTACTTACAATATACATATAAAAAATTGTGACAATGAAAACAATCTTTCATTACAAATGGAAGTTGATAAAAATATAGAAAAAGTTAAAGTTGGACAAAAAATTAGAGTTAACGTTGAAAAAAACTATGTTTTTGATTTTTAAACAAACACCCATAAGAAAAAGTATTACAAAGACTCTCTCACATAATTGCGAGAGAGTTTTTGTTTTAAATATATTTATATTTCGATAAATAAAGTCGTGTATAACTTGATTACATCATCTTAAAAAGTTATAATAAATTTTGTGTAAAAAATAGACAAAACTTAACTTTAGGAGGAAATAGACATGATACATAAGTTTTCCATGAACGGATACAATATGGTATTAGACGTAGATGGAGGAAGCGTACATATATTAGATGATGTTGCATATGAATTAGTTGATTTATATGAAGAAAATACAAAAGAAGAAATAATAGCTAAGTTAGAAGATAAATTCACAGCAGAACAAATAGATGAAGCATATGATGAAATAACTAGTTTAAAAGAAGAAGGATTATTATTCACAACAGATACATACGAATTTAATCCAAACTTTGTAAATAGACAAAAAGTTGTAAAAGCTTTATGTTTACACGTTTCACACGATTGTAACTTAAGATGTAAATATTGTTTCGCATCACAAGGTGACTTCGGTGGAGCAAAAGAAATAATGAACTTTGAAGTTGGTAAAGCGGCAATAGATTACTTAATAGCTAATTCAGGAAATAGAAGAAACCTAGAAATAGACTTTTTTGGTGGAGAGCCACTAATGAACTTCGACGTTGTTAAACAACTTGTTGAGTACGGAAGAGAAGCTGAAAAAGCTCGTGGAAAAAATATAAGATTCACAATAACAACAAATGGTGTTTTATTAGACGACGAAAAAATAAAATACATAAACGAAAATATGCACAATGTAGTTCTTAGTTTAGACGGTAGAAAAGAAGTAAACGACAACATGAGACCTACAGTAAATAACAAAGGAAGTTATGATATAATAGCTCCTAAATTCAAAAAATTAGTATCTGAAAGACCAAAAGACAAATACTACTACATAAGAGGTACATTCACTAGAGATAACTTAGATTTCTCAGAAGACGTACTTCACTTTGCAAATGAAGGATTCAAATTAACATCTGTAGAGCCAGTTGTTGGAGAAGAAGAAAATCCTTATGCATTAAGAGAAGAAGATCTTCCAAAAGTATTTGAAGAATATGAGAAATTAGCAGTTCAATATGCAGATATGAAATTAAAAGACGAAGGTTTCACATTCTTCCACTTTATGATAGACTTAAATCAAGGACCTTGTGTTATAAAAAGAATAACTGGTTGTGGTGCAGGTAATGAATACCTAGCAATAACTCCATCAGGTGATATATATCCATGTCATCAATTCGTAGGAAATGAAGACTTCAAATTAGGAAATATATTAGAAGAAAAAATAGAATTACCACAAGAAGTAACAAATATGTTCAGAGAAGCTCACGTTTATGCTAAAGATGAATGTAGAAACTGTTGGAACAAATTCTATTGTTCAGGTGGATGTCATGCAAATGCAATCAACTTCAACAATGACATAAAAGTTCCTTATAAACTTGGATGTGAAATGCAAAAGAAACGTACTGAATGTGCTATAATGATTCAAGCCAAATTAATGTTAGAAGGAAATTAATATTTAAAGGGGCGAATGCAAATGATTAAAGAATTTGATGGAATTATGCCTGAGATTGACGAATCTGTTTTTGTTGCAGAAAGTGCGGACATAATAGGTGATGTCAAAATAGGTAAAAATTCAAGCATATGGTATAACACTGTTCTTAGAGGTGATGAACATGCTATAAGAATAGGTGAAAATACTAATATACAAGATGGTACTGTAATTCATGTAGGATGGGATGTAGACACTGTTATAGGTGATAATGTAACAGTAGGTCATAACGCATTAGTGCATGGATGTAAAATCGGTAATAACAGTCTTGTAGGTATGGGTGCAATAGTTCTAAATGGTGCAGAAATAGGAGAATACTGCATGATAGCTGCTGGGGCTTTAGTTACACAAAATAAAAAATTCCCAGATGGCGTTCTTATAATGGGTTCTCCAGCAAAAGTTGTCAGAGAATTGACTGATGAAGAAAAACAAAGTTTAATAAAATCAGCAGATGACTATTATAAAAATGCTCAAAGACATAAATAAATTTGAGATTTATAAATAGTATATGTTGTAATTTTAAATAAATTTAAGCTAAAATTATTATATAAAATATAAATGGATACGACATTAATCAATAAGCAATGTTGTATCCATTTTTTTTAGGGGGAATATATTATGTTTATTGAGAGTATTAAAGAAAATTGGAAATATGAAAATGCTAATGATGATGCTGCAGTAAAACTGTGGAATGCAAAGGCAGATTATTTTGGGAGTTATGATTTAGAAGAAGTAAAAAAAGAGATATTTATACAGATAATAAAAGAAAATAATTTAATAGACAAAAAAGGGACTATATTAGATGTTGGATGTGGAGCAGGAAAATATTCTATAGCATTATCAGACGACTGTTTCAAAATTGTTGGAACTGATTTGTCGCCAAAGATGATTGAATCTGCACAAAAAAGGGCAAAAGAATATGAAAAGACAAATATAGAATTTAGATGTGATGATTGGTCCAAATTAGATATAAAAAAAGAAGGGATGATTCATCAATTTGACTTAGTAATAGCTTGTATGACACCTGCGATATGCAATTATGATACATTTAAAAAGTTTATAGATTGTAGCAAAAATGCCGGGATATTTTGTTCTGGTACGAGAAGGTCAGATTCAGTTACAGATGAAATAGATAAAATATTAGGGATTAATAAACAAGAAAGTAAATCAGAAAAGAGCGTTTTGTATGTATTCAATATACTATGGGAAAATGGATATTACCCTAATGTAGAATATATAGATCAAAGCTGGGACAGCGAAAGAACACTTGAAAATGCATATGAAGTATATATAAATAGATGCAAAGCTAAGTATGATATAGATAATATCCAAGAAAAAAAAGTAAAACAATACTTAAAAGATATAAGCCAAAATGGTGTAGTATATGAAAAAATAAAAGCTAAAAAAGCGGTAGTATATTGGAAAAAGTAAAACAAATTATGAAATAATACAAAAATATAATATAATAAAAATTGTAAAAATATAAAACAGAATATATAAAATAAGTAATAAATCTATGGAAGAAATTAACGTAATAAAAGTTTAGAGAGTTTTTATAATAAATGGATAAATTGGAAAAATAAAAATGTGATTTATATAAATCAGGAGGTGATTATATGCTTTATAAAAAGAAATGGACTTTGAGACATTTCGGGAAAATAGAACAAGATAAAATGAGTGAAAAAATTGGTATTTCCCCGGAAATAAGCCAAATATTAAAAAATAGAGACATAATAACAGAAAAAGATGCGGAAATATTCATGAATCCATCTTTAGATTATTTAAGAGACCCATTTTTGATGAAAGATATGCAAAAAGGTGTAGATAGAATAAAAGAAGCTATCGAAAAAAATCAACGAATATTTATTTATGGAGATTACGACGTGGACGGCGTATCGTCAACTTCTGTATTAGTTTTATATTTTAAGTCGATAGGATATGATGTTAATTATTACATACCAAATAGATTAAAAGAAGGTTATGGAATTAGTGTTGAAGCATTAGAAAAAATCAATGAAATGGGATGCGATTTATTAATAAGTGTTGACTGTGGGATTACATCAGCAAAAGAAGTAGAATTTGCGAAAGAACTTGGAATGGATGTTATAATTACTGACCACCATGAATGCCAAGATGAAGTGCCAGACGCAATCGCAGTAATAAATCCCAAACAAGAAGACTGTACTTATCCATATGATTTTTTATGTGGATGTGGAGTAGCATTTAAATTAATACAAGCTTTAACACCACCAGAAGAATTTAAGACAACTATGTACAATTATCTAGAAATTGTGACATTGGCTACAATATGCGACATAGTGCCATTAAAAGATGAAAATAGAATAATTGTAAAAAATGGTCTTAAAATTATGAAAGATGGTAAAAATATAGGTTTAAAAGAGCTTATAAAAGTATGTGGCATAGACACTCACCAAATAAAATCATCACACATAGGATATTCTGTAGGGCCTAGAATAAATGCATCAGGTCGTCTAGGATATTCTTACTTAGGAGTAGAGCTTTTCACAGCAGATGACCCTAAAAAAGCAAAAGAAATAGCGCTTGATTTAGAAGAAAAAAACAGTGAAAGACAGTTAATAGAAAGCAAGATGTATAGTGAGGCTGAGGCGATTATAAATAGCGACCCGGCATACCAAGATGATAAAGTTTTAGTTATAGCTAATGAAGGTTGGCAACATGGAATAATAGGAATAGTAGCATCAAAATTAACTGAAAAATATTATAAACCAACAATCTTATTGACTATAGAAGAAGGTATGGCGACAGGGTCTGCAAGATCAATAAAAGGATTTAGCATATTTGATGCACTTGTCAAATGCAAAGACTTAATGACTAAATTTGGTGGACACGAACAAGCAGCAGGACTTTCTATGAATATGGAAAATATAGATGAACTTAGAAAAAGAGTAAATGAAATAGCTGACTACAATTTAAGCCAAGAAGATCTAATTGAAAATGTAAAAGTAGAATATGAGCTACAAGAAGGTCAAGTAGATTTAAAATTAGTAGATGACCTTCATTTATTAGAGCCATTTGGAATGAGTAATCCAACACCGAGATTTATAATGAGGGATTTACTTCTTTCTAATATAGGGTTTGTTGGAGCAGCAAAACAACACCTTAAATTAACTCTTCAAAAAGACCATGTCTATGAGGCTATAGGATTTAATATGGCTTATTTAGCAGATGATTTTACTAGAGGAGATAAGGTAGATGTATTGTTCCAACTTGATGAAAATAACTATAACAACAATAGAAAAGTACAATTTTTACTTAAAGATGTAAGAATGGCACATCCAAAATCTGCGATAAAGGATTTTAATTCTATTAAGTTATTTTCAAAGATTGTTCCAAAAGATACGAACAATTTATACCAAATAGATTACAATTTAGAAAATAAAAGAATAAAAGAGAATAATTTTGGAGAAAATGAAATATCAGATAATTTTTATAATAAAAGTAATGATATAAAAAATATAAATATATTTGAATATTTCAAAGAAGACACTTTAGTAATTTGTAATACGTTAAATGGATTTTTTAGAGCATATTCAGACTTATCACTTATAGAAGAAGAATTTGATGTCGAATTTGGCGAAATATCTAAAAATACACATAAAATAAAACTTATATTTTCTCCTAATCTTGATAAATTAGATTTAAACATATATAATAGTATTATTCTTTACGATGTTTTATATAATAAACAAGAATATTTGTATTTATTAGATAATATTGGTGCAAATAGTAAAATTATAAAGTATTATGACGAAAAAAGTAAATTATATTTAAATAATATAATGGAAAACATAGTACCTACGAGACAAGAATTTATATTTGTATATAAATATTGTATTACAAATAAAACAATATTTAAATTCTCATATCATGACCAATTTAAAACGATTATTGAAAAACATAATATTATAAGAATTTTAT
>NZ_CABQXJ010000027.1:0-32428 GCF_902468165.1 uncultured Intestinibacter sp. | reverse complement strand
GTACAATTTGAGAAAATATATCCTAAAAATATAAAAATAAAACATATTATACAGCTCAGCAAATTATAAAAATTGAATTTAGATAAAAAATCTTCTCCTTTAAGTGAAATAAATAATTCGAGCATGCTCAAAAGATTTATCGATATAAGGAATAACATAGTTGCAGCATCGCTTACGTTTTTTTCTGATTGTGATTCAAATTTTTCAACAAATACCCTAGGTTTAAAATAAGTAAAAGCCGCTAGTAAAAATGGAATTATTAGTACTTTTCCTTTATGGTCCCAGTTTGCAATTTCTCCTACAGTTGTGTAATGGGAGGGAACTTGCTCTGGAATATAAGTATATATAAAAAGAGTTATAATCAGCGGTGCAAACCCAACCAAGTAATATATAGATTTTTTAAATAAAAGTTTTTTATTTTTACTTTGCATATATAATGTATTCCTCCAAATATTATAATATTATTTATTATAATATATCTTAAAAAGAAATACATTAAAAAATATAAAATTAGTACAGTATAGGAGACATCAAAAATGTTTAAACAAATATCTAATGAATTATTAAATTTTATAAAAAACAGCCCAAGCTGTTACCACGCAATAGATAACATGAAACAGATCTTAGATGAAAATGGATTTTGTGAAGTTGTAGAAGGCAAAAATTGGACGATTAAAGAAGGCGGAAAATACTATGTAATTAGAAATAATTCGTCATTAATAGCATTCAAAATTCCAAATAAAGACTTTAAAGGATTTAATATAGTATCGAGCCACAGTGATTCGCCTACTTTCAAAATAAAAGAAAACCATGAAATTGAAGTTGATAAAAAAATGGTTAAACTTAATGTTGAAAAATACGGTGGGATGATATTTTCAACTTGGTTTGATAGACCACTTTCAGTAGCAGGTAAAATCGTCGTAAGAGAGGGAAATAAGTTTGTATCTAAATTAGTTAATATAGATAGAGATTTAGTTATTATCCCTAATTTAGCAATACACTTTAATAGAAATATAAATGATGGATATAAATACAATGCTCAAAACGATATGTTGCCGTTGTTTGGAGATATAAATGCAAAAGGAAGACTAATGTCATTAGTTGCACAAAATGCAGGCGTATGTGAAAAAGATATCTTAGGTAGTGACTTATTCCTTTATAACAGAATGAGCGGGAGTATATGGGGTGCTGATGAAGAGTTTATATCTTCACCAAAGTTAGACGACCTTCAATGTGCTTTTTCATCATTAAAAGGATTCTTAGCTGGAGAAAACAAAGATACAGTACAGGTATGTGTTGTATTTGATAATGAAGAAGTGGGAAGTCTTACAAAACAAGGTGCAGAGTCGACTTTCTTATCAGACACATTAAAAAGAATCAACAACACTATGGGAAGAGATGAGCAAGATTTTTATAAAGCAACAGCAAACAGCTTTATGATATCTGCTGATAATGCACATGCAGTTCATCCTAATTATGCGCAAAAGTCAGACCCAACAAATAGACCGTATATGAATGAAGGAATCGTTATAAAATTCAATGCAAACCAAAAATACACTACTGATTCAGTATCAGCAGCTATATTTAAAAGTCTATGTGAAGAAGTTGATGTACCTTATCAAGTATTTACGAATAGATCAGATATGGCAGGAGGTTCAACACTTGGAAATATTTCAAATTCACAAGTATCACTAAATAGTGTAGATATTGGACTAGCACAACTTGCTATGCATTCATCATATGAAACAGGTGGAATAAAAGATACATATTACTTAGTTAAAGTTATTGAAAACTTCTACAACAGTTCTATAATTCAAGAGGATTGTGGAGTTCTTAGCATAAATAAATAAATAAGTTCAAACTAAATATATTTTAGTAGATAATAAATAATAAAAGTTAGAAAAAATACTAATATTTACTTTGGCTAAATAAAAAATGCTATAATATATATGACAAATATTACAAGGGGGAATTCAAATGGATTTATTTGAAGCATTAAAAGGAAGAAGAAGTGTTCGTTCATATAAAGATGAACAAATAAAAGATGAAGAACTAAATAAAATATTAGAAGCAGGTGAATATGCTGCAACAGGAATGGGAAGACAGTCTCCAAAAATGATAGTAGTTCAAGATAAAGAAACTATAGCACAATTATCAAAAATGAACGCTAAAGTATTTGGAAAAGAAGACATGGATCCATTTTATGGAGCACCAACAGTAGTTGTTGTGCTAGCAGACAAAAATATGCCAACATGCGTAGAAGATGGAAGCTTAGTAATGGGCAACTTAATGAACGCAGCTTATGGATTAGGAGTAGGTTCTTGTTGGATTCACAGAGCAAAAGAAGAATTTGAAAGTGAAGAAGGTAAGGCACTTCTTAAAAAATGGGGCGTAGAAGGAGATTACATAGGAGTTGGCCACTGTATATTAGGATATGCAAAAGACGAACCAAAACCAGCAGCACCTCGTAAAGAAGGATATGTAGTTAGAGTTTAATAATTTAAGTTTAATATATGAAATGGATTTCGATTTTCGAAATTCATTTTTTTAATTCTAAGGAAATTATAATGTTTAGAACAAACTGCTTGTGGTGTATAATATAAATAGTTTTTTTTACTACAATGATTAAAAAGTAGTTCATAAAATTTTGATAAAATACATTTTAATAAATAAAAATGTTAAAAATAAAACATACGGGATTATGAAAAAACAGAAAGGGTTTAATTATGACAAAAAAACTTTTTTACAATGGAGATATATTAACTCTTGAAGATGAATTATATGCAGAAGCTGTTTTAGTAGAAGACGGAAAAATTAAAGCAGTAGGAAAAAAAGAAGAACTTACAAATCAAAATGAAGATGCTGAGATGATAGACTTAGAAGGAAAGACTTTAATGCCATCATTTATAGATGCACACAGTCACTTCTTCGGATATGCAAACAGCAAATTACAAGTATCACTAGAAGATGCAGTTGATTTTGAAGATATAGCAAATAGAATAAAAACTTTTATAGAAAAAAACAACGTTCCAGAAGGTGTGTGGATAAGTGCGAATAACTTTGACTACAACACATTAGCAGAGAAAACTTACCCGAGAATAGATTTTTTAGATGAAGTTGTGCCAAACAATCCACTTATAATATCAAATAAATCTGGACACAACGGACTTGTTAACTCTCTTGGGATGAAGGAATTAGGAATAACAATAGACACTCCAGACCCAGAAGGTGGAGTAATATTTAAAGAAAATGGCAAACTTAACGGATACCTTGAAGAAAATGCATTTATAAACAACGTTCAAAGAGTTCCAATGGCATCAACAGAAGACCTTATGAAAGCAGTGCTTAAGGCACAAGATGACTATGCATCTTACGGAATAACAACAATGCAAGAAGGTATGGTAGTTCCTCTATTAGCAGACTTACTAGGATATATGGCACATGCGAAGATGATGAAAATAGACTACATAGCATATGTAGATATAAGAGAAAGAGAAAAAATCTTTGCGAAACTTCAAGGATGCATAAATAAATACAATAACCACCTTAAAATAGGAGGATTCAAAACTTTCCTAGATGGTTCACCACAAGCTAGAACTGCTTATATGAGAACTGACTATCAAGGTGAAGAAGGATACAGAGCTTATCCAGTTATGAGTGGAGAAGAATTAGAAAGCTTAATTGAAATAGCATTAAAAGAAAATATGCAAATATTAGCTCACTGTAATGGAGATGCAGCTGTTGCTCAATATTTAGAACAATATAAAAAAGCAAAAGAAAACTTAAATACAGATAATGATATAAGACCAGTTATAGTACATGCTCAACTTATGGGGCTTGATCAATTGCCAGAAGTTAAAAAACTAGGAATGATACCATCATTCTTCGTGGCTCACGTTTACCATTGGGGCAACATCCACGTTCAAAACTTCGGACTGCAAAGAGCGAGCCAAATATCTCCTGCAAAAGCAGCATTAGATTTAGGAATTAAATTTACATTCCACCAAGACGCTCCAGTTATCGAGCCAAACATGCTTGAAACTATATGGATAGCTTGTAACAGAAAAATGAAAGACAACACAGTATTAGGTGAAGATCAAAGAATACCAGTACTTGCTGCTATAGAAGCAGTTACAAAAAACGCAGCTTATCAATATTTTGAAGAAGATATAAAAGGAACAATAAAAGAAAATAAATTAGCCGACTTAGTAATACTTGATAAAAATCCATTAAAAGTCGACGTAGACGATATAAGAAACATAAAAGTATTAGAAACTTTCAAAGAAGGAAACTCTATATATAAAGCGTAGAAATAATAAATTATATTTTTAAAAAATAAGGGATATATATAGATATAATTTATAAAATTAAAAATAAAATATCAACAAATAATAATTTCAATAAAAAGAGCTCAATTTGCTTTAGTAAATGAGCTCTTTTTATATGGGAAGATAATTTACATCTCTTTTAAAATTTTACAAATAATGTATAATTAGATATAACTTAATTCTATTAGACATACATACTATAAAAATGGAAAAATACTTTATATTATATCGCTAAAAGGAATTTATATTGTAAATGAAGAAAACATAATTGATTATATAAAAAAGAGGTGGATTAAGATGTTTGATAAAGCTTATGTTACAAAAGATATTGAACAAATGAAGCTAGATGACAGAAATTTTCCTAATATAATTGAATTAGGTTTTACAAGCCATGGTAGTGATTTATGTGGGGTTATGTTGACACCGCAAGGAAAGGGACCTCACCCAACAGCAATACTATTGCATGGGTTTCCAGGATATGACGACCCGATAGATTTAGCTCATGCTCTTAGACGATGCGGTATGAATATACTGCGATTTCATTATAGGGGGAGTTGGGGTGTAAAAGGTAGTTTTTCATTTAGTAATTGTATGGAAGATGTAAAAAGTGCTATTGATTTTTTGACAGATGAAAAGTCAGTAAAAGAATTTGACATAGATACAAATAATTTATTTTTAATAGGGCATAGTATGGGCGGTTTCTTAACTTTAAATTACGCATGTGATAAAAGGATAAAGGCATCTGTTGCGATAAGTCCATATGATTTTGGGCTTATTGGGAAAATAGGCAATTATAATCAAAAGGAAAAAGACGAGGCATTTGAGATGTATAAGACAGCACTAGTACCATTAAACAATACAAGTGCAGAAATACTGATGCAGGAATGTCTTGATAATGGGGATAAGTGGAACCTTCCAGATAAGGCAAAATCTCTATCTAATGAAGAAATACTGATAACTATAGCAAGTAGAGATGTTGTGAGCAAAAGATATTTGCATCACGATATTTTAGCAAGTGAGATTAAAAAATATAATAATAATTTGACTGAAAAGTTTATTGATACAGACCACTCTTATTCTGACAAGCGAATTTTGTTGGCAAAGACTATTGCTCAGTTTTTAGAACAACAAATAAATAAAAAATAAATTAAAAACTACAGATAAATCAGCATGTATCTATCTTAAAAAAGTAATATGCAATACGGAATATAATTTGAGGATGTGAAAAAATGAAAGTTGCTTTAATTGCTCCATTATATACAGCAAATATTGTAAAGGATATTGTAGACAAAAATATAGTTGATATAGATTTAGATATTATAGTTTATAGCAATTATTTAAAAGCGGTTGAAATAGTAAAAAAATCACAAAAAAAGTATGATGCTCTGATGTTTGCAGGAGTAGTCGTATATAAATTTGTAAAATTATACGTAAAGGAAGAATGTATATGGGGATATTTCCCTTTGCATGAAAGCTCCCTATCATCTGCTTTATTAAAAGGATTATATGAAAACAAAAATATAAAAAATCTGAGTATAGATACATATTCTAAAGAGTTGATTAAAGAAGTTTATAATAGTATCGGTATAGATATGGATGAAGTAAACCTTATGCTTTATAATGTAAAATTCAATAATAAAAATACGACTGAAGATGCACTTAATTTTCATAGGAATAACTTAAAAAATGACGAAAATGTATGTATTGTGACATCATTAAGTGATGTAAATAAACAATTTGACTCAGATGGAATAGATAATTATATGGCTATCCCGACAAAGAGTATTATAATAGAGAGTTTCCAAAATATATATCTAAGATATATAGCTAAAATAAATACTAATTGTAGGGTTGTAGCTATATTTGTTCATATAGATTTTCCTGATGACTACTCTATAATAAGTCGAAATGAGTATTATTATATTAAAGAAAAAAATAAAGTCACAGAATTGATTTATGAGTTTGCAAATAAGATAGAGGCTGCTGTTATCGAATTTAGTTATAATACATATATATTGATTTCGACAAAGACAATATTAGAAACAGAGACAGAGAATTATACAAATATAGAACTTTTAAAATCTATTGAAGACAACTCATTAAACAGAATTTCTATGGGTATTGGATATGGAAAGACAGCTAGTGAGGCAAAATATAAGGCTAATGAAGCTATTATAAAGGCCAAACGATGTAAAAATGAGAATGTTGCATATATAATTTATGAAGATGGAAAGGCTATAGGACCTATAAAATCTAAAAATAAAGAGAGAAGTGAAGTTAAGATAGACGATAGATTGATGAAAATAGCTCAAATAACAAATGTAAGTGTGAAGAAGATACTTTGTTTTTATAATGCAATAAATACATGTAAAAAAGATAGGTTTACAGCAGAGGAATTGTCAAAGCAGTGTGATATGTCTTATAGAACAGTAAATAGAACGATTAATAAGTTAGAAAAGTACGGATATATTGAGGTGGTTGGGAAACATTTTGAAGATGGATCAGGTAGACCGAGAAGAATAATAAAATTTAATATATAGGCTCTTAAATAATAAAATTAAAGCCATAATCAAAAAAGATATATTATATGTTGATTAAACATTGTAATATGTCTTTTTTTATTTAAAAAATAAAGTTTATAAATTATTTATAAAAAAATGAAAATTTCGTGTATTTATTTAATTTATAAATATTTACAAATGTATAATGAAATTATGATTTTATATACAAATGTAAAGTTTATACAAATAATATAAAAAATAAAATCTAAATCTTAAGTTACAGTATTTTCAATAATTTAAATATAGATAAAGATAAAATAATATATCGAAGTTAAGAAAAATTAGGTGATATTTGTCTAATTAAGGACATTTTACTGACATTTTAAAGTCAAATACAATAATTTATAATAGTATATAAATTTAAATATAAAATTAAAATTTAATTAAAAATAAACATTTTAGGGGGACATTTATGAATCAAAAACTAAATGAGTTATGGGAAAAACATCATAAAAGAGTTTATGATATTAGACATCAACTTCATATGAATCCAGAATTGGGATTTCAAGAGTATGAAACTTCTAAATTAATAGCAACTGAGCTTGAAAATTTAGGAATTGAAGTTACTAGAAATGTTGCAAAAACAGGTGTTGTAGGCTTAATAAAAGGTGAACATCCTGGAAAAACTGTAGCACTTAGAGCAGATATAGATGCGTTAAGTATCAATGAAGAAACAGATTTTGAATTTAAGTCAAAAGTTCCAGGCGTAATGCACGCATGTGGTCACGATGGACACACAGCAAGTCTTTTAGGTGTTGCAATGATGTTAAATGAGATGAAAGATGAGCTACATGGTGATGTAAAATTAATATTCCAACCAGCTGAAGAAGTTGAAGGTGGGGCATTACCTATGATAAAAGAAGGCGTTTTAGAAAATGTCGATGCAGTGTTTGGTGGACATCTATGGGGAGCTATTAAAGAAGGAAAAATAGGAGTTAGACATGGAGCTTTAATGGCATCACCAGATATATTTACTATAAAAATAATCGGAAAAGGCGGTCATGGTGGAGTACCTCATGCAAGTGTTGACCCAGTTCCAGTAATGGCTCAAATTATAAGTGCATTACAAACGATAGTAAGTAGAAAAAATGATCCAACAAATCCACTTGTAATATCTTGTTGCAATGTTCATGCAGGTGAATGTCACAATGCTATACCAACAGAGGCAGTAATCCAAGGAACTGTAAGAACATTAAACAACGAAACTAGAGATTTTGCAGAAAAAATGATGGAGCAACTCGTAAAAGGTATTGTCGAGTCACAAGGTGCAACTTATGAATTTGAATTTATAAGACAATTCCCACCGCTAATAAATGACAACGAAGCGACAGATATAATAGAAGCATCTGCTAAAAAAGTAGTAGGAAGTGAAAATGTATTTGAAATTCCAGCACCGAGTATGGGTGGAGAGGACTTTGCATTTTTTGCACAAGAAAGAACTGCATCATTTGTATTTGTAGGAATGGCAGAAGATGAAGAAAATCCAATACTACATCACAACTCTAAGTTTAAATGGGAAGATAGAAATATGAAGAACTTAGCACAAACTTTAGCTCAAGTTGCTATAGATTATTTAAATCAAGAAAATGATGAAAGTGATGATTTGGAATTTGAAATGATAGCATTTTAATAAATGAAAATTATTTTATATATAAGAGGAGAAGTACATTTGGAATTAAGAAAAGAGAAAGAAGTTGTAAAAAAACCAAGTTTATTTATGAGGTTTTTAAATAGGGTCGAAATAGTGGGGAATAAATTGCCTGACCCAGTAACTATATTTGTTATTTTATGGTTTTTAATTATAGGGATATCAGCTATAGTAGCTAATTCAGGTGTTACAGCGGTTCACCCAGGTACTGGCGAAACTGTTGCAGCAGTAAACTTATTATCAAAAGAACAAATGCAATTATTTTTAAAAAATGTAGTTAGTAACTTTACAAGCTTTGCGCCATTAGGATTAGTTTTAGTTACGATGCTTGGTGCAGGACTTGCTGAAAAAGTTGGTATGATGGAATCATTATTAAAATCATTTGCGGGTAAAATACCGCCACAACTTGTTACAGCAACTACTATATTAGTAGGGATAGTAGCAAACTGTGTTGCAGATGCAGGGTTTGTTGTATTCCCACCGTTAGCAGCATTAATATATTTAGGAATAGGTAGACATCCATTAACAGGTATGTTTGCAGCTTATGCAGGTGTTGCTGCAGGTTTCTCTGCTAATATAATAATATCAATGTCAGATGCATTAGTTGCAGGATTTACTATACCAGCAGCACAAATCATAGAGGCATCATATACAAGTACACCAGCGATGAACTACTATTTCTTATGTGCATCATCTGTATTATTAACAGTAGTAGGTACATTTGTAACTGAAAGATATATAGCACCTCGTTTTGATGGAACTCCATATGAAGATACTGGATATGATGCAACAGCAGAAGTTACAGTTAAAGAAAAGAAAGCTTTAAAATATGCAGGATTAAGTGTATTAGTATTTGTTGTAATAGTAGTAGCATTATGTATAGGGCCAAATGCATTTATGGCTGATACAGAGACAGGTTCATTAGTATCATCAAATTCAACACTAATGGATGGTATGGTACCACTTATAACATTATTATTCTTTATACCTGGTGTTGTATATGGTGTTGTTGCAGGAAAAATCAAAAGTGATAAAGATGTTGCAGCATTATTATATGATTCAATTTCAGGGATGGGTTCTTACATAGTATTAGCTTTTGCAGCTGGACAATTTTTAGCATTATTCAACGCATCTAACTTAAGTTCATTACTTGCGATAATCGGTGCAGAGTGGTTAGAAAATGTCGGATTAACAGGTCCAACATTAATAATTGCATTTGTTTTATTCTCAGGTGTAATAAACTTATTTGTTGGAAGTATGTCTGCAAAATGGGCTATAATGGCACCAATATTTGTGCCGATGTTTATGTTATTAGGTTATTCACCAGCATTAACTCAAATGGCATATAGAATAGGGGATTCAATAACTAACCCAATATCTCCTATATTTACATATTTCCCAGTTATACTTGCATATGCTAAAAAATATGACAAAGACATGGGAATCGGTACAATTATGTCGGCTATGTTACCATATTCATTGGTATTTGCAATAGCTTGGATATTATTACTACTAGTGTTTATAGTATTTAACTTGCCATTAGGAATCGGTGGAAGCATATATATGACTATGTAGGAAATTAATCTGATTTATAAACTTAAAATTAGAATACTTATTACATTTTAAAGAGCTATATCAGATTTGAGATAGCTCTTTAATTCAATTTAACAAAAATATAATTTAATCAACAGATAATATATGTATAATTAAAAAAGAAGAATTATTATAGCAAAATTGATTTAGGAAATGAGGTATAAAAAATGGAGGCAATATTAAAAGTGGATATAAAAGAATTGGCAAGAGAATATAGAGATTATGTTATATCTCTTAGAAGACATTTTCACCAATACCCAGAGCTTAGTTTAGAAGAATTTGAAACTAGTAAAAAAATAAAAGAAGAATTAGAAAAAATGGGGATAGAATATGTAAGTGCTGGAGGGACTGGTGTTATAGCTGATATAAAAGGAAGCAAACCAGGAAAGACGATAGCATTAAGAGCAGATATGGACGCACTACCAGTTGAAGAACTTACAGAGTGTGATTTTAAATCAAAAATAGATGGAAATATGCATGCTTGTGGACACGATTCACATATGGCGATGCTTTTAGGAGCAGCAAAAATACTTAATGGAATGAGAGATCAAATAAACGGTACAGTTAGATTAATATTCCAACCAGCAGAAGAAAACGCAAAAGGTGCACCTGCAATGATAAGAGATGGAGCAATTGACGGTGTCGACAGTATATTTGCAATACATATATGGGCACAAATTCCTGTAGGTAAAGTTTCACTAGAAGCTGGGCCAAGAATGGCATCAACAGATTGGTTCTATATAGATGTAAAAGGTAAGGGTGGACACGGTTCACAACCAGAAAACTGTATAGATGCTGTTGTTGCAAGTTCTGCAATAGTTATGAACTTACAGACATTAGTAAGTAGAGAGACAAGACCGCATAATCCGTTAGTTCTTTCAATAGGATTATTACATTCAGGAACTAGATTAAACGTTATAGCGGAAGAGGGTCGTATGGAAGGAACGACTAGATGTTTTGACCCTGAGCTTAGAAAACAACTTCCTATAAAAATGGAGAGAATAATAAAAAACACTGCTGAGGCATTTGGAGCAACAGCAACATTAGAATACGACTTTGCAGGTTCAGCAGTAGTAAACGACGAGAGATGCTCAGAAATTGGACAAGCCTCTGTTGAAAAAATACTAGGCAAAGATGGAAACTACCAATTTGAAAAAGTTACAGGTGGAGAAGATTTCTGTTTTTATTTAGAACAAATTCCAGGAGCATTAGCATTTGTAGGATGCAAAAATGATGAAAAGCAATGTTGTTATGCCCATCACAATGGAAGATTTGCAATAGATGAAGATAGTTTAGAAATAGGTACTGCATTATATGCTCAATATGCAATTGATTTTTTAAATAAATATGAAAAATAATTATCTTATATAATAAAATATAAAAACATATAAATTAGACTTTACAATTGTTTTGAAATATTAAAATTGATATACTGAATACTATAATATTTTGACAAAATTTATTTAAATATAGAGGTTTATAAAGTGTAAAAATTCTCTATAAACTATCTAATATATGTCAAAATAAGAACTTAAAGGGGTTACATATAGGAGGATAAGATGTTTGAGAATTTAAAAGCTTCAGATCCTGAAATATATGCAAGTATGAAGAGGGAATTAGAAAGACAACAAAGAAACATAGAGCTAATTGCTTCAGAAAATATAGTTTCAGTTCCAGTTATGGAGACAATGGGGAGTCATTTAACTAATAAATATGCAGAAGGATATAGTGGTAGAAGATATTATGGTGGATGTGAATATATAGATGAGATAGAAACATTAGCTATAGATAGACTTTTAGAAATATTCGGTGGAGAACATGCAAATGTCCAACCACATT
This sequence comes from uncultured Intestinibacter sp., assembly GCF_902468165.1. Classification (NCBI taxonomy): domain Bacteria; kingdom Bacillati; phylum Bacillota; class Clostridia; order Peptostreptococcales; family Peptostreptococcaceae; genus Intestinibacter; species uncultured Intestinibacter sp. The sequence continues at coordinate 20,459 of NZ_CABQXJ010000027.1, read as the reverse complement.
CAGGTGCTAATGCAAACTTAGCAGTTTATTTTGCAATGCTTAAACCAGGGGATAAAGTAATGGGGATGAATTTATCTCAAGGTGGTCACCTAACTCATGGTTCACCGGTTAATATATCAGGGAAGTACTTTGATTTTACTGAATATGGTGTAGGAGAAGATGGAAAAATAGATTATGATGAAGTTAGAAAAACTGCATTAGAAGTTAAACCAAAAATGATAGTTGCTGGGGCGAGTGCATACCCTAGAGAAATAGATTTTAAAAAATTTAAAGAGATAGCAGATGAAGTAGGGGCTTATTTAATGGTAGATATGGCCCATATAGCAGGTCTTGTGGCTGCTGGTCTTCATCAAAATCCAGTAGAAGTTGCAGATTTTGTAACTACTACAACACATAAAACATTGAGAGGGCCTCGTGGTGGAGTTATAATTTGTAAAGAGAAATACGCAAAAGCAATCGACAAAGCCGTATTCCCAGGAATACAAGGTGGTCCACTTGAACATATAATTGCTTCAAAAGCAGTTTGCTTTAAAGAAGCACTACAACCTGAATTTAAATCTTATCAAACTCAAGTTGTAAAAAATGCTAAAAAGTTAGCAGAAGAATTAGATAAAAGAGATTTTAAATTAGTTTGTGGAGGAACTGACAACCACTTACTACTATTAGATTTCACAAATAAAAATATAACAGGAAAAGAAGCAGAAAAACTACTAGATGAAGCATATATAACAGTAAATAAAAATGCTATACCAAACGACCCATACGGAGCAAATGTTACAAGTGGTATAAGAATAGGTACACCAGCAGTAACAACAAGAGGTATGGTAGAAGAAGATATGGAAGTAATTGCAGAAGCTATAGATTTATGCTTAACTCATAAAAATCAAGACAAAGCTAGAGAATTAGTAATAGGTCTTACTAAAAAATATCCATTATATGAGGAATATAATTTAATGGACTAAAAATCTTGAGACTATAAAATCTCCCTTTTTGCAGATAAATATATTTGCTAGGAGGGAGTATTTTTATGTTTAAACAAGAAAAAAGCAAGAATTTAATTTTATCAAGCATGATACAATAAAAAAGGAGGTGAAGTTTATGAAAACGGGAAGTCAGATTCAAAGTCGTGTTAGTGAATATGCTAAGAAAGATATTTCACAAATGTATAAGGATTTTAATATAAGTGATGATGGGTATAATCAACAACAAGTTCGTTTTAATAGAGATATATACGGTCTGAATATTGATGATAAGAAAATAGAAACTACTTTATATAGATTTTTTAGATCTTTTAATAATCTTTTCAGTATGATTTTATTAGTTTTAATTTTAGTTTCTTTTTTTACTGATGTGATATTTACTTCTAACTATAGGCGTAACGCAACAACTTGTTTAATGCTAGTTATAATATTCTTAATTAGTGGATTTGTACGATTTATACAAGAAATGCGTTCAAAAAAAGCGGTTGATTCATTGATTGAACTTATTAATATAAATGTTCAGACACGCAGAAATGGAAAGTGGCAAGAAATTTCATCAAATGAATTAGTTGTGGGAGATAGAGTGAAATTTTATGCTGGAGATAGAATACCAGCAGATATACGACTTATAAAGTCTAATGAACTATTTATTTCTCAATCTATGTTAACTGGAGAGAGCATAGTAATTGAAAAAAATACTGACATAGTAGATAAAAAAGAAAGTATAAGTTTAAATGATTACAACAATATTGTTTTTTCAGGCTCTTTAGTTATTGGTGGAATTGGAGAAGGAATTGTACTAGCAGTAGGCAAAGAAACTGTTTATGGAGAAATTAGTAGAGATGTAAATATTCGCAAGAATGGATTTGACAAGGGGGCAAATTCGATAGCAGGTGTATTAATTAAATTTATTGCTATTTTAGTACCTTTTGTATTTATTTCATGTGGATTAGTTCAAGGTAACTGGCTATCAGCATTTTTATTTTCATTATCAGTAGCAGTAGGATTAACACCGGAGATGCTTCCTATGGTCATAAATGCCTGCCTTGCAAAGGGAAGTTCTGTTATGGGGAAAAAGGATACCATTGTAAAAAATATTAATGCAATGCAGGGCTTTGGAAGTATGGATGTTCTTTGTGTCGACAAAACAGGAACATTAACTGGAGATAAAATAGTTTTAGAATATTATATAGATATTTTGGGAAATGAAAACAAACAAGTATTAGAGTATGCTTATTTAAATAGTCTATATCATACAGGTGTTAAAAATCATTTAGATGATGCGATTTGCCATGTTGAAAGAATGCCGAATTTTAATTATTTAGAACTATTAAAGAAGTATAAGAAATTGGACGAGTTACCATTTGATTATAATAGAAAATATGTTAGCGTATTGTGTGAAAATAACATAAATGAAAAATCGAATTTAAATAATAAAAATTTATTGATTGTAAAAGGCGATGTTGAGACAGTATGCAAAAAATGTACATATGCTGAATATAGAGGTGAAGTTTATCCCATGGATATACAAAGTGTTCATCATATTATTGATGAAATGCAAGAAGATGGGATGAAGGTCATCGCTGTTGCTTATAAAAATATTAATAAAAAGTATATTATGCCAGATGATGAAAATGATTTAATACTACTTGGGTATTTAACATTTTTTGATGCTCCTAAAAAAAGTGCACAAGAAGCAATAGAACAATTAAAAAAATTGAATGTACCTATTAAGGTTTTAACAGGAGATAGCGAAAGGGTTGCTTTATCAGTTTGTAGACGACTAAACTTAGATACAGATAACGTAATCGTTGGAGAAAAACTATCTGAGTTAAAAGATGATGAGTTATCAATATTATGCGAAAAGACAACAATATTTGCACAATTATCTCCTAAGCAAAAGGCAAAAATAATTAAAATTTTACAAGAAAATGGGCATACAGTAGGATTTTTGGGAGATGGAATGAATGATTTACATGCCATATTGCAATCAGACGTTGGAATATCAGCAGAAGGGGCAACAGAGGCATTACAAGAAGCTGCAGATGTAATATTATTAAAAAAGGATTTAAATGTTTTAGAAGAAGGAATATTAGAAGGCCGTAAAGTTTTTGTAAATATGAGTAAGTATATTCGTATTACTGCATCTTCTAATTTTGGTAATATATTAGCTGTAGTTATTGCAAGTGTTTTACTTCCGTTTTTCCCAATGACTTCGATACAATTATTACTTTTAAATTTATTATATGATGTTTTATGTTTGATTCTTCCATGGGATAATGTTGATGAGGAATTATATTGCAAGCCAAGAGATTGGTCGGGCAAAACTTTAGGGCGATTTATGTTGTTTTTTGGACCAATTAGTACAATTTTTGATTTAACAACATTTGCATTTTTATTCTTATGGTTATGTCCAACAATAAGTGGAGGGACATTTACAAGTCTAAATCATGAGTCACAACAAACATTTATTACATTGTTCCAAACAGGGTGGTTTTTGGAATCAATGTGGTCTCAAGTTTTGATTTTATATTCATTGCGTTCAAAGAAAATACCATTTATACAAAGTAAACCAGCCAAACCAGTTATTTTAGTTACTATTATAGGAATTATTCTATTTACCATTATGACTATAATACCAATTGGACGTTTTGTAGGTCTTACAAAAATGCCTTTAAGCTATTTTGCATTTTTACTACTAGTTGTATTGCTTTATATATCATTAGTAAGTATTGCAAAATCATGGTATGTAAAAAAATATAAGGAATTAATATAAGGGGGGGAGTTTAAATGAAAAAGAAAATTGAATTTGCTAATTTAACTTCTTCTCTAGCTAGTTGGCTTTTAGAAAAATTAAAGGCTGCACCACTAGATGTAGGTAATATAGATGAATTTAAAGAAGGTATAGAAGGGTTATTAGATGGAAGTAATAATAGTTTAATGTTAGAGATAGACGATGATACTGTTTATGAAGAACATTGCTTTGATGTTATAGAGATTGGGGATCTTACAATAAGACCTAAAGAGAGAAGAGTTCTTTGTAATACTCAAGAAATTTCACTAACTCCTAAAGAATATGATATTTTATTATTTCTTGTAAAAAATAGAGGTGAAGTTCTAACAAAAGAGCAGATTTATCAAGCTGTGTGGGATAGTGAATACCTGCTAGATGACAGTAATATTATGGCTTTTATAAGGAAATTAAGAAAAAAGATAGAGCCAAATCCAGATGCACCAATATATATTTTGACGATTTGGGGAATAGGATATAAATTTAATGATGATTTATAAAACTGAATACATCGCAAGAAAAATGCAAGAATTTCGCAATGGAATTACTTGCATTTTTTTCTTATACTTTTAGTTGTAAATCAGAAAGGAGGGAGAATATAAATGGACCCTGATGGTAAGAGAAAAAACAATATAGCAACCCGGTGAAATATTAATATATCGGATTGCTTCTTAAAAAGGAGGTAATTACGATGAATAAAAAAATGATAAAAAACAATATAGCTACTAATAAAGTAACAGAAAATCAAATCGTAAAAAAAGAACAAGAAAGTCGCATTCATTTTGCGGCAACTCAACCAATAAAAACAGTATTAGACTCTTTAGAAACAACATTAATAGGATTAGATACTGAAAATGTATCAAAACACCGCCATAAATATGGAACAAATAAGATAACAAAAGAAAAGAAAAAATCTTTATTTTCTAGACTTGCAGATGCATTTGTAAATCCTTTTACAATAATTTTATTTTGTCTAGCACTTGTATCATGTGTAACAGATATGATACTACCTTATTTTTCGCTATTTGGAAGTAATCCAGATGAATTTAATTGTTTAACAGTAGTAATAATTGTGACAATGGTCGTTATCTCTGGAACACTTCGATTTGTACAAGAATCTAGAAGTGGTGATGCAGCAGAAAAGTTATTAGATATGATTACAACAACTTGTACAGTTACAAGAAAAGAGCAAAAACAAGAAATAAAACTTGAGGAAGTTGTAGTAGGGGATATAGTCTATTTATCAGCTGGTGATATGATACCTGCAGATGTACGTATTATAGAATCAAAAGATTTATTTGTGAGCCAAGCTAGTTTAACTGGGGAAAGTGAGCCTATTGAGAAATTAGGAAATATCCAAGAAAAAAATGAAAATATTACAGAATATAATAATATTGCTTTTATGGGAAGCAATGTTATTTCAGGAACTGCTACAGCTGTTGTGGTTTCTGTAGGAGATTCTACTTTGTTTGGATCAATGACAGTATCAGTTGCACAAGAAGCGGTAGAAACTAGTTTTACAAAAGGTGTAAATGCTGTTTCTTGGGTACTTATTCGCTTTATGTTGATTTTAGTTCCTGTTGTATTCTTTATAAATGGAATAACAAAAGGGAATTGGTTAAATGCATTTTTGTTTGCTATTTCTATAGCAGTTGGATTAACACCAGAGATGTTACCAATGATAGTGACAACATGCCTTGCAAAAGGGGCAGTGGCAATGAGTAAAAAACAAACTATAGTTAAAAATTTAAATTCTATTCAAAATTTTGGGGCTATAGATGTATTATGTACTGATAAAACAGGAACCTTAACACAAGACAAAGTAGTTTTAGAATATCATCTTAATATAAATGGAGATGAAGATATGCGTGTGCTTCGTCATGCTTATCTAAATAGTTATTTCCAAACAGGATATAAAAATTTAATGGATTTAGCTATTATTGAAAAAACTGAAGAAGCAGAAACTAAAAATAGGGAATTAATTAATCTTTCTAATCACTATAAAAAAGTAGATGAAATACCTTTTGATTTTAATCGCCGACGTTTATCTACTGTTGTAGAAGATATAAATGGTAAAACACAAATGGTTACGAAAGGCGCAATTGAAGAGATGCTATCAATTTGCTCATATGTTGAGTTTGATGGAAAAGTTCAAAACTTGACAGATTCACTATGTAAAAAAATTATAAAAACAGTTGATGATTTAAATGAGAAGGGATTTAGAGTTCTTGGAATTGCACAAAAAAGCAATCCATCACCAGTTGGAGCTTTTGGAGTAAAAGATGAATGTGAGATGGTATTATTAGGATATCTTGCATTCTTAGACCCACCAAAAGAATCTACGGCTGATGCAATACGTACGTTAAAAGAATATGGAATTGCAACAAAAATTTTAACTGGAGATAATGATAAAGTAACACGTACTGTATGTAAACAAGTAGGATTAGAAGTAAGAAATATGCTACTTGGTTCAGATATAAATCGCATGTCAGATGAAGAGTTAGCAAATATAGCAGAAACAACAGATGTATTTGCAAAATTAACGCCGGATCAAAAATCGAGAGTTGTAACTGTTCTTCGTCAAAATGGACATACAGTTGGTTTTATGGGAGATGGAATCAATGATGCAGCGGCAATGAAATGTGCAGATATAGGAATTTCTGTTGATACAGCAGTTGATGTAGCAAAAGAATCAGCAGACATTGTACTATTAGAAAAAGATTTGATGGTATTAGAAGAAGGAATCATTGAAGGTAGAAAGACATATGCAAATATGATTAAATACATTAAAATGACTGCATCATCTAACTTTGGAAATATGTTTTCTGTTTTAGCAGCATCAGCATTATTGCCATTTCTACCAATGATGAGTATACATCTTTTATGTTTAAATTTAATATATGATTTATCATGTACAGCTATTCCATGGGATAATGTAGACGAGGAATTTATTAAGGTTCCTAGAAAATGGGATGCGTCTTCAGTAGGTAAATTTATGATGTGGATGGGACCAGTAAGTTCAATATTTGACTTTACAACTTATATTTTTATGTACTTTGTATTTTGTCCAATATTTGTATCACATGGAGTATTATATAATGATTTAGCAAGTGTATATAGTGGAGCAGAGTTAATGCAAATGCAATTTAACTATATAGCTATGTTCCAAGCTGGTTGGTTTGTAGAATCAATGTGGAGTCAAACACTTGTTATTCATATGATTCGTACACCAAAGCTACCATTTATTGAAAGCAGTGCATCATTACCTGTGAGTTTATTAACCTTAACTGGAATTATAGTATTAACAGTTATACCATTTACACCACTTGGAACAATACTAGGCTTTGTTTCATTACCAGGCGCTTATTTTGCTTACCTAATACCATGTATAATAGCGTACATGTTATTGGCAACTAGTATAAAGAAAGCTTATGTGCGTCATTTTGGGGAATTGTTATAGAGGAGGTATGTTAAAATGAATTGGAATAATATGTGGAATACACTTTTTAATACAACAGAGTTATTTGGAATTAACATGGGCTTTTGGGTTTGCTTACTGATAATTATAATTATAGTAATATTGATGAATGTAGTATTTTGGAGTATGAAGCCTTTAAATGCTATTGAAAAATAAAATTATTTTTTTGAGAGTTCGGAAAATTTTCGGACTCTCTTTTTGTTTATTAAATGTGTTACTATTTAATAGTAGTCAGTTTTTTTGATATAATGGACATATTTTGTAAACTATAATAATATATATAGGTACGATTTATTAAAATACATACAACTTATTCAAATCATAAAAGTTTTATAGATAAATTACAACGGATTTATAATAAATATATTTTTTTAATAAAAGAAAATATGAGAGGAGATAACGATGAGTAAGTATATTATGGCACTGGATGCTGGGACAACTAGTAACAGGTGTATATTATTTAATAAAAAAGGTCAAATAATTAGTGTAGCACAAAAGGAATTCACTCAATATTTTCCGAAGCCAGGTTGGGTTGAGCATGATGCAAATGAAATATGGTCATCTCAACTTGGTGTTGCTGTAGAAGCTATGGCAAAAATCGATGCAACTGCAAATGATATAGCTGCTATAGGAATAACTAATCAAAGAGAGACGACAATAGTTTGGGATAAAAATACAGGTGAGCCAATATACAATGCAATAGTATGGCAATGTAGGAGAACTTCTCAATACTGTGATAAATTAAAAGAAAAAGGACTTACAGAGAAATTTAGAGAAAAGACAGGTCTTATAGTAGATGCTTATTTTTCTGGAACAAAATTAAAATGGATATTAGACAATGTAGAAGGTGCTAGAGAAAAGGCAGAAAACGGAGATTTATTATTTGGAACGGTGGAGACTTGGCTAATTTGGAAATTAACTAAAGGCAAAGTACATGTTACAGATTACTCAAATGCATCTAGAACTTTACTTTTTAATATTAAAGAATTAAAATGGGATGACGAAATTTTAGCTGAATTAAATATTCCAAAATGTATATTGCCAGAAGTAAAACAATCTAGTGAAATATATGGATATTGTGATCACTCATTCTTAGGAGGGGAAATCCCAATATCAGGGGCAGCAGGAGACCAACAAGCTGCTTTATTTGGACAAACTTGTTTTAATGCTGGTGAGGCTAAAAATACATTTGGAACAGGTTGCTTTATGCTTATGAATACAGGTGAGACACCAGTTTATTCAGAAAATGGTCTTGTTACAACTATAGCATGGGGACTTGATGGAAAGGTAAACTATGCACTAGAAGGTTCGATATTTGTAGCTGGAGCTGCTATACAATGGCTTAGAGATGAGCTTAGAATAATAGAATCAGCAGCAGATTCTGAACATATGGCAAATATGGTAGAGGATACTAATGGATGTTATGTAGTACCTGCATTTACAGGGCTTGGTGCACCACATTGGGATCAATATGCAAGAGGTGCAATAGTAGGTTTAACTCGTGGAGTAAACAAATATCACATAGTTCGTGCAACTTTAGAATCGCTAGCATTCCAAGTAAATGACGTTTTGGAAGCTATGAAAGTCGACTCAAAAATAGAATTAGAATCATTAAAAGTTGACGGAGGAGCAAGCCAAAATAACTTATTAATGCAGATGCAATCAGATATAATAAATGCTCCAGTAAAGCGTCCAAGATGTGTTGAAACTACAGCTATGGGAGCTGCATATCTAGCAGGATTAGCAGTAGGATATTGGAAAAGTAAAGAAGAAGTTATTAAAAACTGGGAGATAGATAAAGTATTTACTCCTCAAATATGTGAAGAAAATAGAACTAAAAAGATAAAGGGCTGGCACAAGGCAGTCGGATGTTCATATGGATGGGCAAAAGAAGACGAAATTTAAGTTTGATATAGATAAATATATAAGTTAAAAATAAGCCTTTATAAATATAAAGGTTGAAAAAGAGTATTGCTAAATATTAACGTATTTAAGATAAAGTTAATATTATAATAGTATAGTAGTTTATATAAAAAATATCCCTATGGAATAAATCCATAGGGTTTTTAAATGAAAGGATTAGTATTATGATATTGCCAAAAAGACTTAAAAAAGGTGATACAATAGGTGTCATCGCTCCTTCAGGGCATTTGCGTGAAGTCAATATTGATGATGTTGAAAAATCATTAATAGAAAGAGGATACAAAGTAAAAATGTATCAAAGTTGTTACTCTGTAGATAGAGGATATCTTTCAGGAAAAGACGATTTAAGAGCAAAGGACTTACAAGATGCATTTGAAGATAAAGATATAGATGCAGTATTTTGTATAAGAGGTGGATATGGGGCAGCGAGATTATTGGATTTAATAGATTTTGATATTATTAAAAACAATCCAAAAATATTTTTAGGATTATCTGATATAACTGCTCTTCATATAGCATTTAATCAAAAATGTGATTTAGTAACTTATCATGGACCAGTAGGTAGACGATTTGTGGATATGGATGAATATACGGAAGAGTCAGTATTTCAAAATTTATCTGCAGACTGCGAGATAAATTTTGAAAATCCAAAAGGCGAAGAAATAATAACTTTATATGATGGAAAATGTCAAGGTGAGATAGTTGGGGGAAATTTAAGCTTGATAAATACATCTCTAGGAACTGAATATGAAATAAATACTAAGGATAAAATATTGTTTATAGAAGAAACTAGCGAATATGTTTACAATGTAGATAAAATGATAAACCACTTACACATGGCAGGTAAATTTGAAGATTGTAAAGGTATTATATTTGGTGATTTTGATAATTGTAGAAAATTCAGAGATGAAGATTGGTCAGTTGAAGATATAGTAGATGAAATAGCAAAACTATATAAAAAACCAACAATTTATAATTTACAAAGTGGACATTGCCTTCCAGTTGGAACAATTCCAATGGGTGCTATGTGTTATTTAGACGCTACTAATAAAACAGTTAGATTTGATTATTCAAATTGTGAAGATAATAAATAATATAAATATCAACTAAGGAGAAAATATGGAAAAAATCACAACAGTATTATTCGATTTAGATGGAACATTAATCCCCTTCGATCAAAAGGAATTTATAGAATCTTATTTATACCTTATATCCAAAAAATTCGTTCCAATGGGATACGATAAAGATATGCTTATAAAAGCATTGTGGGATGGAACGGGAAATATGATCAAAAATGATGGGAAAGTAATGAATAGAGATATATTTAAATCTACTTTTACAGAGTTGATGGAAAAAGAATACGACGAAATGGAAGGGGATTTCATGGAGTTTTATGAAAAAGAATTTGACGATGTAAAAGAAACTCTACAAGAAGAAGTAGATAGAGCTGAATTTATAAAAACTATAAAAGACAAAGGGTTAAAAGTAGTTTTAGCGACAAATCCAATATTTCCAAAGGCGGCAATAAAAACAAGACTAAATTGGATAGGTCTTAGTGTAGATGATTTTGACTATATTACAACTTTTGAAAATAGTCACTATTGCAAGCCAAATTTAGAATACTATAAAGAAATTTTTAAAAATATAAATTCAAAACCTGAAGAGTCTATAATGGTTGGAAATAATGCATTAGAAGATATGATAGTTAGCAAATTGGGGGTTAGGACTTTCTTGATTACTGATAATCTTGAAAATCCTGAGAAAATAGATATAAATAAATTTGAAAATGGAAACTTTGATGATATAGCAGAAAAAGTTTTAAATATATTGTAGATAAACGCTCTAGCATTTATTTGATAAAATGAAATATAAAAATTTCTAATAAATTATTATATTTTCCACTTTAAAAAATATTATGCAAAAAATATTGACAAAAAATAAAAGTCTATATATAATAATAAATCATAAAGTTAAACAAAATTTAAAAAACAAATTCAACGAAAAAGAGAGTAACATAAATTAATTTTATAGAGAGTTCAGGATGGTGGAAGCTGAGCATTGAGATTTTTGTGAAAAGAGCTTTGGAGAAGACTGCAGGAAATTAGTATGGCAGTCGGTGTTCTCGCCTTAAGAGATTGAGTGGGTAAGTTTTTTCTTACCAATAAGAGTGGTAACGCGGTAATTTCGCCTCTTGGATTTTTTCCAAGGGGCTTTTTTAATAATCAAAAAGCGTCTACTTTGTTGTGAGAAAAAAGTTTACCAATAAGAGTGGTACCGCGATAATTCGCCTCTTAGTAGATTTACTAAGAGGCTTTTTTTGTTTCTTAGTAAAGCAAAATAATTATAAAAAAGTGAAAAATCAGAAAAAGGAGAAAAATGATGGAAGTATTACAATCACAAGAAAAAGAAGTTAAACAGAAAAAGAAATTTTCGATGCCAAATACATTAGTAATTATGGCAGTAGTTATTGCATTAGTAGCAGTTGCAACATATTTAATACCAGGAGGAGCATACGATAGAGTTCTTAATGATCAAGGTAGAGAAGTTGTTGTAAGTGGAACTTATAAAGCAATAGCAAGTCAACCACAAAGTTTATTCGATGTATTACAATCACCAATTGAAGGTATAGTTCAAGGTGGAGAAATTATAGCATTCTTATTTATCGTTGGTGGGGCATTTAGTATAGTTTCAAGAACTAAAGCTATAGATTTAGGTATTTTAAAAATAGTAAACGTATTCAAAGGAAAAGAAATTTTAGTTTTACCAATATTAATGTTTATGTTCTCAATCGGTGGAGCGACATTTGGAATGAGTGAAGAAGCAATAGCATTCGTAGCAGTTTTAATGCCATTAGTACTAGCATTAGGATATGATAGTATAGTTGCTGTAGCAATTACATACTTAGCTTGTAACCTTGGATTCTCAGCAGCAATGCTAAATCCATTTACAGTAGGTATAGCACAATCAATAGCAGGGATACAATTATATTCAGGAGTTGAATTCCGTACATTAGTTTGGTTTGTATCAACTCTTGTAGGATGTGGATTCGTTATGTTCTATGCTATGAAAATTAAGAAAAATCCAGAACTTAGTCCAATGTTCGAACATGATCAAGTTAAACGTGAAAAATTAAAAAGTACAGAATCAGAACATACTGAATTTACTTTAAGACATAAAATAATAATAGCTGCATTATTTACATCTATAGCATTAGTAGTATATGGAGTTTTAAAATTAGAATTTTGGATACCACAAATAGCAGCAGTTTTCCTAGGATTAGGTATTATAAGTGGTTTAGTTGGTAAATTAGCACCAAACGAAATAGCAGAAGCATTCACAGATGGAGCAAAAGATATGATAGGAGCAGCTATCATGATAGGTCTTGCAAAATCAGTAATGATAATAGCTCAAAATGCAAATATAATAGATACAATATTATTTAACTTAGCTAATGTTGTTGGTCAATTACCATCATTAATAGCATCATATATAATGTTTGTAATCCAAATGTTCATAAACTTCTTCGTAAGTTCAGGTTCAGGACAAGCAGCACTTACTATGCCAATACTTGCACCACTTGGTGACTTAGTTGGAATATCTCGTCAATTAAGTGTTTTAATATATCAATTAGGAGATGGATTCTCAAATGCAATGTTCCCAACATCAGGTGTATTAATAGCTTGCTTAGGTATGGCAGGAGTTCCTTATGGAAAATGGTTAAAATGGATATTACCACTTCAAGCAATATTATTTATGACAGCAATAGCATTTATAACAATAGCATCTTTAATAGGATGGGCTTAAGATATATTTAAGGGGGATTAATATGAAAGATATTTTATTACAAGAAGGACAAAAATTACACGCTAAAATGTGTGAAATAAATGATTATATATACGCAAATCCTGAATTAGGGAATGAAGAATTTAAATCATCATCAAAATTGATAGCATTTTTAGAAGAACACAACTTCACTGTTGAAAAAGGTCTTTTAGGAATAGAAACATCATTTAGAGCTATATATGATAGTAAAAAGCCAGGAGCAACTATAGGTTATTTATGCGAATATGATGCTCTTCCTGAAATAGGACATGGTTGTGGTCATAATATGATAGGTGTTATGTCGTCAGCTGCAGGTATAGCTTTAAGTAAAGTTATAGATGAAATTGGAGGAAAAATCATAGTATATGGTACTCCAGCAGAAGAAACAAACGGAGCAAAAGTTGTATTTGCAGAAGAAGGTATATTTGATGAACTTGATGTTGCAATGCTTGTTCATCCAAGTGATGTAAATATGAAAAGTGGAACAACACAAGCACTTTATCCATTAGAATTTAGATACAAAGGAAAAACTGCACATGCTGCAAGTTGTCCACAAAATGGTGTAAATGCGCTTAATAGTGTAATACAATTATTCAACGGTATTGATGCACTTCGTCAACATGTAACTCCAGATGTTAGAATGCACGGAATAATAGTAAAAGGTGGAGTTGCAGCAAATATAGTTCCAGATGAAGCAGTTGCTCAATTCTATTTTAGAGCAGCAACTAAAGAAACTTTAGACGATATTCTTACTAAAGTTAAAAATATAGCTCAAGGTGCAGCACTTATGACAGGTGCAACTTTAGAAATGGAAAGATATGAGTTCCCTAATGATAATTTAGTAACTCATGAAAACTTATCTGAAGCATTTAATCAAAATTTAAGAGAGCTTGGAATAACTGAGATAGCACCTCCAAAATCATCTGGTTCAAGTGACATAGGTAACATAAGTCATAAAGTACCTACAATCCACCCATATATACAAGTATCAGCTTGTCCAGCACCAGGTCACACTGTGGAATTAGCACAGGCGACAGTTTCTGAATTAGGACATGAGAGACTACTTACTGGGGCAATGGCACTTGCTTATACAGGATATGATGTTTTACTTGGAAAAGTTGATTTATCAAGATAGTAATATAGATATTTACAGATTTGGTTTTATATAGAGCCGTGGCAATTATGCCACGGTTTTTTTGCGTTATTTAAAAGATTGAGCATATTTAAGTATCAAATAATAAGTTATAGATTAATCAGGTATCAAAGTTACAATGTATAAGTAATTTATTTCCAGTATAAAAAATTCATATTTTACAACTTTGAAACAAGTTATTATCAGAATGTATACCCCTATAGATTATTATAATTACACAAGATAATTTAACACCAAGGAGAGATTGAGATGAGAAGATTTAATTTAAAAAAAATAGCAATAGTTTTAGGTATTAGTGGAGTTGTAATATGGGGTGGAAGTGTAACATTCGCAAAAATGATAGAAAAACACAATATAAAAGTTAACCAAGCCATTGCACAACAAAAAAAAGAACAAGAAGAGGCAGAAGCAAAGAAACCAATAATAGGGGTTAATGAAGAGGGTAAAAAATACACTTATGATGCAAAAAAAGTACAAGAAAAATTAAATAATCATGATTACACAAATGATGGCAAAAAGGTAGTATTTTTAACTTTTGATGATGGGACATCAAAGACAAATACACCAGAAGTATTAAGAATTTTAAAAGAAAATAATATAAAAGCAACATTCTTTTTAACAGGATCTAATATAGAAAATGGGGGAGAAACTGCTAAAGATTTAGTAAGACAAGAATTTAATAGTGGACATGCAATAGCAAATCACTCTTATAGCCATGATTTTAAATTATTATACCCAGGTCGCAATTTAGATATGGAAGCTTTCAAAGCAGATTATGAAAAAAACGATAAATTATTAAAATCTATATTAGGTGAAAACTTTACTACACATGTAATGAGATGCCCAGGTGGATATATGTCATGGAAAAACATGGACCCATTAAAAGATTATTTAAATGAAAATAAAATAGCATCTATAGATTGGAATGCTCTAAATGCTGATGCTGAAGGTCCAAAGAAAAACGCACAACAATTAGTTGATTTTGCTATAAAAACTGCTCAAGGAAAAGAAATGGTAGTACTATTAATGCACGACACATACGGAAAAGAAGAAACAGTTAAAGCTTTACCATCTATAATAAAATATTTCAAAGATAATGGATATGAATTCAGAACTTTAGTATAATATATAATAATTAAAATTAAAGAATAACTGGTGATAAAATGAAGTTTTGGAAAAAGATATTTCTATACTCCTTAATATTGTTCCTGTTGCTATTTAACGGTGGAGGAATAATATTAATAGAGAAAATTCATAGTGAAAATCTGAACAATGCAATAAAATCTTTAATGTATAAATCTTTAAATGTAGAATCAGTTATGTATTTAAATTCAGATTACCTTATGAATATAGATGTAGATAGTGAGTCTAACATAAAAAACTGGATGGATATAATCATCAATGGATATTCACTTAATAATGTAGAACAATACAACACAGAGCTATATTCTATGGGAAATAAGGAAATATCATCTGATTTAAAAAACAAAGTATCGGGGGATAGGCAAGAAATTTTACAAGCTAAAAAAGGCCAAAAATATTTTATTATAAGAACTATAAATAATAAAAAGTATGCATTTGTAAGTTCAATTGTAAACTTAGAAAATAGAAATTTTAAATTAATTATATCTAAAAATATACAGCAGGTTTACGAAGAAAGGCTTAATAACTACAAATTTTTTATAATTATTGATTTTATAATACTTACTATACTTTCTATAGGTATGTATATAATATCTAAAAAATTGACTAAGCCTTTGGGAACTTTAAGCGATATATCTAAAGATATAGCAAAAGGTAAATATGATATAAGGGTAGTAGAAAGCAAAAAAAATGATGAGATAGGAGTATTAGAGCATAATTTTAATCTTATGATAGACGTTATTGAACACAATATAGATGAATTAAAATATTTAAATGAATCAAAACAAAGATTTATAGACAGTTTAAATCATGAAATAAAAACACCGATTACATCAATTATAGGCTATTCAGAACTTTTATTAAAAGGTAATGTAAGTGAAGAAATAAAAATAAAAGCTTACAAATATATAAATTCTGAAGCTAAACGACTTGAAACTTTAAACTCTACCTTATTAAAATTAACTTTAATAAGAGAAAGGAAAAAAAGTTTTGGAAAAGTAAATCTTAGAGAAACGCTAAATAGTGTGGAAAATATACTAAGATATAAGCTTGAGAAAAAAGATATACACTTAAATATAAAAATAGAAGATGTATATATATTGGCAGACAAAGAACTACTAGA
The DNA here is from genome assembly GCF_902468165.1 of uncultured Intestinibacter sp. NCBI lineage: Bacteria > Bacillati > Bacillota > Clostridia > Peptostreptococcales > Peptostreptococcaceae > Intestinibacter > uncultured Intestinibacter sp. The sequence goes on along the minus strand of NZ_CABQXJ010000027.1, from coordinate 4,046 downwards.
AGTTTTACTTACTAATTTTATAGATAACAGTATAAAAGCTAGCAATGTATCTTCTACTATAAACATAAGTGGAAATTATAAAAATAATAAATATATATTAAAGATTATTGATTATGGAATAGGAATACCAAAAGAAGATTTGGACAAAATACTAGAGCCATTTTATATGGTTGATAAAGCTAGAACAAGAAAGAACAACGGGATAGGATTAGGCCTTTCTATATGTAATGAAATTTGTTGCATGCACAATATTTTACTTAATATAGAAAGTGAGTTAGACATTGGAACAACAGTGATTTTAGAATTTGATAAGGAGAATTATTTTAATGAAATCTAAAATAATAATTCTGGCATTAGTAGTTATTTTAATTGGCTTATTTTCAATGTTTAATATAACAAATTCTTATCCATTTAAAGAAAATGTACTATACAACCAAGATGATATAAGTGGCTATAATGAAACGCAAACTGAAAGTAGTAATTTAGTAAATAGAAATGAAGCTATAAAAATAGCCAAGTACTATATAGGTAATATCCTGGGAAATGATCTGAGTGAAGAAGATAATAAAATGTATGTCAACTTATATAAAAATGATAGACAAGCTGAATCGTACTACTGGAATATAAGCTGGTCTAGTCCAAATTTATCATGTGGTATAGAAATAAACACTATAAATAAACAGATAAATAATATATATGTTAGCAGAGATTTTAATCAAGGAGATAATAAACTAAATACTACATTACTAAATCAATATGAAGTTTTAGATATTGTAGAAAATTTTGTAGAAGCATTGGGATTTGATTTAAATATTTATAAATTAGATACAAATAATATGAATTATAATATTGACGGAAATCAAATTTGTACTTTTGTCAATAAAAATAATCCAGAAGATAGATTTGAAATAGATATTTCAATTACAGGAAAATTTATCACTAGGTATGTCAGAAATCCATAAAAAGGAGACTTTTTAATGAAAATATTAGTAGTGGAAGATGAAGCACCTATTAGAGATTTAATATCAATAAACTTACAACTAGTTGGCTATGAAGTGTTTTCAGCTGAAGATGGTATCATAGCACAAGAATTTTTAGAAAAACAAAAGGTAGATTTAATTTTATTAGATGTTATGATACCGGGGATAGATGGATTCTCGTTGATTGAAAAAATAAAAAAACATGGTATACCAGTTATATTTGTGACTGCAAAAGAATCAGTATTAGATAGGGTAAAGGGCTTAAGACTAGGAGCCGATGACTACATTATAAAACCATTTGAAACAATAGAGTTATTAGCTAGAATAGAAGTAGTCTTAAGAAGATACAATAAAAATAATAATTATATAAAGTTTAAAAATATAGAAGTAGATACAAAACAAAGAAGTGTTAAATTAAATGATAAAGAAGTGTATCTTACAGTAAAAGAATACGAATTATTAATTTTACTATTGCAAAATAAAAATATGGCTTTATCTAGAGATCAGATATTAGATAGAGTTTGGGGATTTGAATATGGTGGAGAGACACGAACTGTAGATATCCATATTCAACGCATCAGAGAAAAACTCGACTTGAAAAATAATATAAAGACTGTATTTAAAGTAGGTTATAGATTGGAAGAATAATAAAAACTCCTTTATGGCATAAATTGCTATAAAGGAGTTTTTATTATGGGGAAATTATATCATAAGAACTAACAAATAGTTATATATTTTAATATGAGGGGGAGTTTTTATGAAGTGTAAAAAATGTGGGAGTGACGTACCTAGTGATAGTAAATTCTGTAGTGCTTGTGGTGATAACCTACAAAACCAGAATGTAAGTGACTCTGAAACCACTCAAGAAAAAGATACTTTAAATAAACAAAATGAAAATGATTACAATCAAAGCCCCAAAGAAGTTAATAATATAAATGAACAACCTAAAAATAAAAATATATTTAAAATTGTTATAAGTGTTTGTTTAGTAGTAATAACTATAGTAGTTATAATAAGTGCAATTGGTGTTAATTCGGGTATGAGTGAAGAAATTTCAACTGTAAAAAATGGACATTTTTTTGATTATCCTGAAGAAGATGGTTATACAACGATAGGAACTGCATTTGAAAATTATTTCGATAATACTAAGTGGTACTATTTTGTATCAGATGATGGATTTGATGTTGTGGAGTTTGAAGGGACATTTTCATATTATGATAAAGACACAAGTTGCTGTTTACAATTTAAACTATATGATGATAATCACTTTGAGGCATATGCATTAGAATTTAATGGAGTTCCGCAAAGTAAGTTTATGAAAAATACACTTATTGATGAGGTTATGGAAGATGCTCGATATATATATGATTATTAAAAAGTAAGGTGATATTATGAGCGATAATCAAGAAAATAATAACAACGAAAATAATAACAACCAAAATAATAATAATCAGAAGAGTAATGTAGCTGGGATAGTTACAGTTTTAGTAGTACTTTTTGTAATTATAGCTATATTCATATTCTTATTTGCAAAATTAATTAATTTTGTAGAAAGTATTATTTTTTCAGATGACTTTAAGGATATGGCGAATAATGCAGTACAACAAATAGAACAAAAAACTTATGATTCACAACTCGAATCTCTAACAGAAGAGTTGGTCGGAGTATTAGAAGATGAGGACACATATGTGCAATATGATATTTATAATGGTGCTATAACTATAGATATATTTAGGCAGGACTTGACTGTGCCAGAAGAGGAACTAGATGCAACTAGATTTGGAATAGAGCTATTTGGTGAAGTTCCAGATACATTATTTAATGAAGTTATAGCTTGGTATCATAGCAGAGGAGAATATCCTTATGTTGTGATTAATATGTGTGATTCACAAGGGCATATATTGTATAAAGTTGAGGGAGATACACAAGTAGAAGTAAACTATTAAAAACTTATATTAAAGATATAAATTAGGTAAATTAAGATAAAAAATCAGATAGATATCTATCTGATTTTTTGTTTAAGTTATAATTAAAATTTGGTCAACGCTCAAAGCGTTTATTAAGGAAAGCAACTGTTATAGGTAGTATTATTACCATATGAAATAAAAATATACATATTTATTTTTATTTTGATAAAACATATAAAGCTAGTTTATGAATAAGTATTTATGCAGATTTGAAATGTTTATAGTATAATGATAACAAAATAATGATTATAAAATTTTAAAATAGATTAAAAATAAGGAGAATAAAATGAATATACTTATATCAAATGATGATGGAATAAATGCAGAAGGAATAAAAATCTTAGCAGAAGAAATATCAAAAATAGCAAATACATACGTAGTTGCACCGGATAGTCCGAGAAGTGCAAGTGGACACGCAATAACTCTTCACAAACCTATTTTAATAAATGATGAATTTATAGCAGAAAATGTTGAATCTTATTCAACATCAGGAACACCAGCGGATTGTGTAAAAGTAGGAATTGAATCGATATTAAGAGATATAGAGATAGATTTAGTTTTAAGTGGGATAAATAATGGACCTAATTTAGGAACTGATGTTATATATTCTGGAACTGTTGCTGCAGCGATTGAAGGTCTTATTGAAGGAAAGCCATCTATTGCGCTTTCTTGTGATTCATCAAGAGTTACAACTGAAGAATATAGAGAAGCAGCACAATATACAGCAAAATTAGTTAAAAAACTAGAAGGAAATTTAGATAAATTAAGTGGGAATATATTAAATGTTAATTTCCCAAAAGGAGACAAAAAAGGAGTAAGAATAACTAAGTTAGGTAAACGTATATACAATAATGTAATGGACGATAGAGAAAGTATAAGAGGTCAAAGATATGTATGGATGGGTGGAGATTTAGCGAGTGTAGAACAAGACAAAGATAGTGATATATTTGCAGTTGAAAATGGATATATATCAATAACTCCAGTCCATATAAATATGACAGAGACAAACAGAATAAATGAGCTTAAAGCGTTGGGAATAGAACAATAATATTTAAAATATAATAAAAATATAATTTATAAAATTATACTATAATCATAA
>NZ_CABQXJ010000026.1:0-32686 GCF_902468165.1 uncultured Intestinibacter sp. | reverse complement strand
TGTAGTTTTACCGTGGTCAACGTGTCCGATAGTTCCTATATTAACATGTGGTTTATTTCTTTCGAATTTAGCCTTTGCCATTTTGAAATCCTCCTAAGTAATTATTTTGTTTATATATTTTTTATAAGACGAGGACGAATCCTCGTCTTTTATTTATTTTTTATTTAAATAGATATTATCTACCTTCAGCTATTTTTTTAGCTACACCAGCTGGAACTTGTTCGTAGTGGTCGAATATCATAGTGTAAGTAGCTCTACCTTGAGTAGTAGATCTTAATTCAGTTGAGTAACCGAACATTTCTGAAAGTGGAACGAATGCATTTATAACTTGTGCACCTGCTCTAGCTTCCATACCTTGGATTAAACCTCTCTTAGAGTTTATTCCACCCATAACATCTCCCATGTATTCTTCTGGAGTAACAACTTCAACTTTGAAGTATGGTTCAAGTAATACTGAATCACCTTTCTTTAAAGCTTCCTTCATAGCCATTGAACCAGCCATTTTGAATGCCATTTCTGATGAATCGACTTCATGGTAAGAACCATCGTATAATTCAACAGCAACGTCAACTACAGGATAACCTGCAACAACACCGGCTTGCATAGCACCTTGGATACCCATATCAGTTGGTCCAACATATTCTTTAGGAACAGATCCACCAACAGTTTTGTTTTCGAATACGTATCCAGCACCTGGCTCTTGTGGAGTAACTCTAAGTTTAACGTGTCCGTATTGTCCTCTACCACCTGATTGTTTAGAGTATTTGTACTCAACATCAACTGGTTTAGTTATTGTTTCTCTGTAAGCAACTTGTGGAGCACCAACATTTGCTTCAACTTTGAACTCTCTTAATAATCTATCAACGATGATTTCTAAGTGTAACTCACCCATACCACCGATTATAGTTTGTCCAGTTTCTTCGTCAGTTCTAACTCTGAAAGTTGGATCCTCTTCAGCTAATTTTTGAAGAGCAGTACCCATTTTTTCTTGAGCAGCTTTAGATTTTGGCTCTATAGCTACGTCTATAACTGGTTCAGGAAATTCCATAGATTCAAGTATGATAGCATTGTTTGGATCACATAAAGTATCTCCAGTTGTAGTATCTTTTAAACCTACTGCAGCAGCTATATCTCCTGCATAAACTTCAGTTATTTCTTGTCTTGTATTAGCATGCATTTGTAGGATACGTCCTATTCTTTCTCTCTTGTTCTTAGTAGCATTTAATACGTAAGAACCAGATTCTAAAGTACCAGAGTAAACTCTGAAGAATGCTAATTTACCAACGAATGGGTCAGTCATTATTTTGAATGCTAATGCTGAGAATGGTTCTTCATCAGAAGCATGTCTTTCAGCTTCAGTTCCATCTGGTAATACACCTTTTATAGCAGGTATATCAGTTGGAGCTGGTAAGTAGTCTATAACAGCATCTATAACTGGTTGAACACCTTTGTTTCTGTAAGCAGTACCACAGAATACTGGGTTCATTTCACATGCTATAGTAGCTTTTCTTATAGCAGCTTTTATTTCTTCTTCAGTGAATTCTTCACCTTCAAGATATTTCATCATTAATTCTTCATCAGTTTCAGCAACTGCTTCAACTAATTTTTCTCTCCACTCAGCAGCTATTTCTTTCATATCTGCAGGGATTTCAGTTTCGTCCATAACAGTACCAAGATCATCTTCGTATATTATAGCGTCCATTTTAACTAAGTCTATTATACCTTGGAATGTATCTTCTTTACCTATTGGTAATTGTACAGGTACAGCATTAGAACCTAGTCTATCTTTCATCATTTCTACAACGTTGTAGAAGTTAGCACCAAGTATATCCATTTTGTTAACGAATGCTATTCTTGGAACTTTGTAAGTTTCAGCTTGTCTCCATACGTTTTCAGATTGAGGTTCAACCCCACCTTTAGCACAGAAAACAGCAACTGAACCGTCAAGAACTCTAAGAGATCTTTCAACCTCAACTGTGAAGTCTACGTGTCCTGGAGTATCTATTATGTTTATTCTATGATCTTTCCAAGTAGTAGTTGTAGCAGCAGAAGTTATTGTTATACCTCTTTCTTTTTCTTGCTCCATCCAGTCCATTTGAGAAGCTCCTTCGTGAGTTTCTCCTATTTTATGTGTACGCCCAGTGTAGAACAGGATTCTTTCAGTAGTTGTAGTTTTCCCTGCATCTATATGAGCCATGATTCCTATATTTCTAGTTCTTTCCAAAGGAAAATTTCTAGCCATGGTTATCCTCCTTAGATATCTCTAATATTTCGTAAATCCTAGTTGAATTCTTATATTAGAATCAAATTAGAATCTGTAGTGAGCAAATGCTTTATTTGCTTCAGCCATTTTATGAGTATCTTCTCTTTTCTTAACTGATGCTCCTGTATTGTTTGCAGCATCCATTATTTCTCTCGCAAGTTTTTCTACCATACCTTTTTCCCCACGAGCTCTTGTGTATGTTACTAACCATCTAAGACCTAAAGTTTGTCTTCTGTCTGGTCTAACTTCTATTGGAACTTGGTAGTTAGCTCCACCAACTCTTCTAGCTTTTACTTCTAAAACTGGCATTATGTTATCCATAGCTTTGTTGAATACTTCTAAAGCTTCTTCTCCAGTTTTTTCAGCTATTATATCAAAAGCATCATAAACTATTTTTTGTGCTTTTCCTTTTTTTCCGTCTATCATTAAGTTATTTATTAATTTTGTAACTACCTTACTTCCGTATACTGGATCTGGTAATACGTCTCTTTTTGGAACATTACCTTTTCTTGGCATTTTGCTTCCCTCCTTAATTATTTTTATCTTAAATCATAGGTACTCGACATATTATCACAATGCCGTATGCCATAAATATATATATATTTAAAGCACCGCACTATAATATTTCAATTTAGTAAACTCTATTATCTATTTTTTAGCAGCTTTAGGTTTTTTAGCACCATATTTAGATCTTGCTTGCATTCTCTTATCAACACCTGCAGTATCTAATGTACCTCTTAATATATGGTATCTAACCCCTGGAAGGTCTTTAACTCTTCCTCCTCTTATAAGAACAACACTATGCTCTTGTAAGTTGTGTCCTTCTCCTGGTATATAAGCAGAAACTTCTATTCCGTTTGTTAACTTAACTCTGGCAACTTTTCTTAAAGCTGAGTTAGGTTTTTTAGGAGTAACTGTTTTTACTGAAGTACAAACTCCTCTTTTTTGTGGTGAACTTGCATCAGTTGTTTTTTTGTTTAAAGAGTTGTAACTCTTTTGTAATGCTGGAGCAGTAGATTTTTTTAATAAGTCTTTTCTACTCTTACGAACTAATTGGTTAATTGTTGGCATCATCGGCACCTCCCTCTTCTAAAATTTCGATCTTTTAATGATCGCCAACTAAATCGGATATTCCTACCGATTTCCGTAGTTAAATGTTCGTTACATACACAAACATTTAATAGTTTGGTACTTAATAGTTCTTTAATTATATTAAAGCTCACTTAAAAGTTTACCCTAAACAGTAATTTAGAGTAAACTTTTAAATTCGCACTTTTACATTTTAACATCACATACAGTACATGTCAAGAATGTTTATATAACAATTCTTATAAAGATTCTTCTTCTATTTTTTCAACTGCTATGTTTCTGTATTTTTTCATTCCTGTTCCTGCTGGTATTAATTTACCTAATATAACATTTTCTTTAAGTCCTATTAGGTGGTCTTCTTTACCTTTTATAGCAGCTTCTGTTAAAACTCTTGTAGTTTCTTGGAATGATGCTGCTGATAGGAATGAATCTGTAGCAAGAGATGCTTTAGTTATACCAAGTAAAACTCTCTTAGCAACAGCTGGTCTTAATCCTTGAGATTCAGCTTCTTCGTTACATTCTTGGAATGTTAATACATCTTCATAACCACCTGGTAATAAATCTGTATCTCCTGGATCTTCAACTTTAACTTTAGATAGCATTTGTCTAACAATTACTTCTATATGTTTATCGTTGATATCAACCCCTTGAAGTCTATACACTCTTTGAACTTCTTTAACGATGTATTCTTGAACTCCGCCGATACCTTTAACTCTAACTATATCGTGTGGATTTATAGAACCTTGAGTAAGTGGATCACCAGCTTCAACAAGTTGACCTTGTTTTACTCTGACTCTTGATCCATATGGTATTTGGTAAACTTCTCTTTCACCTTCTTTAGGTACTACTATAACTTCTTTTCTCTTACCAGTTTCGTCTATTTCAACTCTACCAGTTATTTCAGATATTATAGCTAAACCTTTTGGTTTTCTAGCTTCGAAAAGCTCTTCAACCCTTGGAAGACCTTGAGTTATATCTCCTCCGGCAACCCCACCTGTATGGAATGTACGCATTGTAAGCTGAGTACCAGGTTCACCGATTGATTGAGCTGCGATTATACCAACAGCTTCACCGATATTAACTTCTTTACCAGTAGCTAAGTTTCTACCGTAACACTTAGAACAAACACCATGATGAGTTTTACAGTTAAGAACAGTTCTTATGTTAACTTTTTCGATACCTGCATTTATTATAGCTTCAGCATCGTCTTCTTGTATCATTGTGTCTGCTTCTACTAATACTTCTCCAGTTTCTGGGTGAAGTATAGCATCTCTAGTGTATCTTCCTACTATTCTATCATATAAATCTTCTATTGCTTCATTTCCATCTTTTATAGCAAAGATTTCTGTTGTTTCTTTAGTACCACAGTCATAATCTCTAACTATAACATCTTGACTGACGTCAACAAGTCTTCTTGTTAAGTAACCTGAATCGGCTGTACGTAGCGCTGTATCGGCTAACCCTTTTCTGGCACCGTGTGAAGATGTGAAGTATTCCATTACTGATAACCCTTCACGGAAGTTAGATTTAACTGGGATTTCAACTGTTTTACCAGATGCATTGGCCATCAGACCACGCATACCAGCTAACTGTCTTATCTGGTTCTTAGAACCTCTGGCTCCTGAATGTGCCATGATGTAAATGTTGTTCATTCTTTCAAGACCATTCATTAGCTCGTCTGTAACTTTTTCAGTTGTTTTAGTCCAAGTATCTATAACTTTTTCGTATCTTTCTTCGTCAGAGATTAAACCTCTTCTGAATACTTTTTCGTATTTTTCAACTTGTACTTCAGCATCTTTGATTAATGCTTGTTTTGTTGCAGGTATTTTCATATCAGCAACTGCAACTGTTATACCACCTATAGTTGAATATTTAAATCCTAGTGATTTAATATGGTCTAAAACTTCAGCAGTTATAGTGTTTCCATGTCTTCTGAAACATTTATCTATTATCTTACCTAAAGCTTTTTTATCAACTAAGTAATCTATTTCTAATCCGAATGGATCTTCTTCTCTGTTTACGAATCCTAAGTCTTGAGGTATATTTTCATTGAATATGAATCTACCTACAGTACTTTCTGTTATTCCAACTCTACCATCTTCTAAAACAATTCTCATTTTTACTGTTGAGTGTAATTCAACGGCTTTAGTTTGGTAAGCCATCATTAATTCGTTAAAGTCTTTGAATACTGTTCCAGTTCCTTTTTCTCCTCCTTGAGATTCTATTGTTAAGTAGTAACATCCTAGAACCATATCTTGAGATGGAGTAGTTATTGGAGAACCATCTTTTGGAGCAAGTATATTATTTACAGAAAGCATTAAGAATCTTGCTTCTGCTTGTGCTTCTACTGATAAAGGTACGTGTACCGCCATTTGGTCACCGTCGAAGTCGGCATTGTATGCTGTACAAGCTAGTGGATGTAATCTTATAGCTTTACCTTCAACTAAAACTGGTTCAAATGCTTGTATACCTAATCTATGAAGAGTAGGGGCACGGTTAAGTAAAACTGGATGGCTCTTAATTACTTCTTCAAGAACATCCCATACTTCTGGTTTTACTTTTTCTACTAATGATTTAGCACTTTTTATATTATGTGCATAACCTTCTTTAACTAATTTATCCATTACGAATGGTTTGAATAATTCAAGAGCCATTTTTCTTGGAATACCACATTGGTAGAATTTAAGATCTGGTCCAACAACTATAACTGAACGTCCTGAGTAGTCAACACGTTTACCAAGTAAGTTTTGACGGAAACGACCTTGTTTACCTTTAAGCATGTCTGATAAAGATTTTAATGGTCTATTTCCTGGTCCAGTAACTGGTCTACCTCTTCTACCATTGTCTATTAGAGCATCTACTGCTTCTTGAAGCATTCTTTTTTCATTTCTAACGATGATGTCAGGAGCTCCAAGCTCTAATAATCTTTTTAATCTGTTATTTCTGTTTATAACTCTTCTATATAAGTCATTTAAGTCAGAAGTAGCGAATCTACCACCATCTAATTGAACCATTGGTCTTAAATCTGGTGGGATTACTGGAATAGCTTCAAGAATCATCCATTCAGGTTTATTTCCTGATTTTTTGAATGCTTCTACTACTTCTAATCTTCTTATTGTTCTAACTCTTTTTTGACCTGTACTGTCTTTTAAATCATCTCTTAATAATTTACTTTCTTGTTCAAGGTCAATTTTCATTAATAATTTTTTAACTGCTTCAGCACCCATACCAACTTCAAAAGTATTTCCGTATTTTTCGTAATTACTTCTAAATTCTTTTTCAGTTAATAATTGTTTTTCGTTTAGTCCAGTTTCGCCTGGATCTATAACTACATATGAAGCAAAGTATAGTATTTTTTCAAGAGATCTTGGAGACATGTCTAATAATAGACCCATTCTACTTGGGATCCCTTTGAAGTACCAGATATGAGACATAGGAGCTGCAAGCTCTATATGTCCCATTCTTTCTCTTCTTACTTTAGATTTTGTAACTTCTACGCCACATCTATCACAAACTACACCTTTGTATCTAACTCTTCTATATTTTCCACAATGACATTCCCAGTCTTTTTGTGGTCCAAATATTCTTTCACAGAATAGACCGTCTTTTTCTGGTTTTAAAGTACGGTAATTAATTGTTTCTGGTTTTTTAACTTCTCCTCTAGACCATTCTCTTATACGTTCTGGAGAGGCTAAACCTATTTTTATCGACTCGAAATTGTTTAATTCAAACAAGGAGTTCTCTCCCTTCTATTTGATATTTATTTTATTATAAAACTATATTTCAAAATCACTGTTGTCTTCATCGCCAAAGCCACTGAAATCAAAATTTAAATTATCGTCTACTTCTTCAACATCATAATCCATATCTTCTACTAAATCTTCGTCAGCATCATCAAGATCTTCTATAACGTGAGATTCCTCAACTTCTCTTTCATCGCTAACTAGACTTAATTCGAAGTTTCCATCAACTTCATCATCTAAATCAGTTGATTCTCTAACTTCTAGTTCTTCGTCTTCTTCACTAAGAACTTTAACATCAAGACATAAACTTTGAAGTTCTTTTATAAGAACTTTGAATGATTCAGGTATTCCTGGTTCAGGAATGTTTTCACCTTTAACTATTGCTTCATAAGTTCTTACACGACCTACTACGTCGTCTGATTTAACAGTAAGTATTTCTTGAAGTATGTGTGCAGCTCCGTATGCTTCTAGAGCCCAAACCTCCATCTCACCGAATCTTTGTCCACCGAATTGTGCCTTACCACCAAGTGGTTGTTGAGTTACTAGTGAGTATGGTCCTGTACTTCTTGCATGTAATTTTTCATCAACTAAGTGATGTAGTTTTAAGTAGTACATGTATCCTACTGTTATTCTGTTATCAAATGTGTCACCTGTTCTACCATCATATAATGTTAATTTACCGTCTCTTGGGTAACCTGCTTCTTCTAAAGCATCCATTATATCAGTTTCTTTTGCACCATCAAATACTGATGTAGCAACATGCCATCCTAATTTCTTAGCAGCAAGTCCTAAGTGCATTTCAAGTACCTGACCGATATTCATACGAGATGGTATACCTTGTGGATTCAGAACTATATCCATAGGTGTTCCGTCTTCCATAAATGGCATGTCTTCTTCTGGTAATACTCTTGAGATAACCCCTTTGTTACCATGACGTCCGGCCATTTTATCTCCGACTTTTATTTTTCTCTTCTTAGCTATATAACATCTAACTAATTCGTTTACACCTGGTGATAAATCATCACCATTTTCTCTTGTAAAGACTTTAACGTCAACTATTATACCTGATTCACCATGAGGTACTTTTAGAGATGTATCTCTAACTTCTCTAGCTTTTTCACCGAAGATTGCACGAAGTAATCTTTCTTCAGCAGTAAGTTCAGTTTCTCCTTTTGGAGTTACTTTACCAACTAATATATCTCCTGAATCTACTTCAGCCCCTATTCTGATTATACCTCTGTCGTCTAAGTTTTTGATTGCACTTTCACCAACGTTTGGTATATCTTTAGTTATTTCTTCTGGTCCTAGTTTTGTATCTCTAGCTTCACATTCATATTCTTCTATATGAATAGTTGATAATCTATCTTCTTTTACAAGTCTTTCATTAATTAAAACGGCATCCTCGTAGTTATAACCTTCCCAAGTCATAAACGCGATTAAGCAGTTTCTACCTAATGCTATTTCACCTAAATCTGTAGCTGGACCATCGGCTATAACATCACCTACTTTAACCTCTTCACCTTTGTTTATGATAGGTGTTTGGTTTATACAAGTACCGTGGTTTGAACGCTTGAATTTAAGTAATTTATATCTATCTCTATTTCCGTCTTCTCTTTTGATTACTATTTCATCAGCTGTTACTCTTTCAGCTATACCACTGTTTTTAGCAACAACAACAGCACCAGAGTCTTTTGCAGCTCTGTACTCAACTCCTGTACCTATGATTGGTGCTTCTCTTCTCATTAGAGGCACTGCTTGACGTTGCATGTTGGCTCCCATTAGGGCTCTATTGGCATCGTCATTTTCAAGGAATGGTATCATAGCAGTTGCTATAGATACAACTTGTTTAGGAGATATATCCATGAAGTCAACTCTTTCAGTTGGAACAAGTTCAACTGTACCATTTACAGTTCTACATACAACCTTTGAGTTTATGAAGCTACCATCTTCATTTAATGGTTCATTTGCTTGCACTCTTATGAATAAATCTTCTTCATCTGCAGTAAGATAATGTATCTCATCTGTCATTTTTCCTGTTTCTTTATCATATTTTCTGTAAGGAGATTCGATGAATCCATACTCATTTATTTTAGCATAAGTACTCAGTGAGTTTATAAGACCGATATTTGGTCCCTCTGGAGTCTCTATCGGACACATTCTACCGTAGTGAGAATGATGAACGTCACGCACTTCGAATCCAGCTCTTTCTCTTGAAAGACCTCCTGGTCCTAATGCTGATAATCTTCTTTTATGTGTTAACTCAGATAATGGGTTAGTTTGGTCCATGAACTGAGATAACTGTGAACTACCAAAGAATTCTTTGATAGCTGCTGAAACTGGTCTTATGTTCACTAATGCTTGTGGAGTTATAGCTTCCATGTCTTGAACAGTCATTCTTTCTCTTATAACTCTTTCCATTCTTGAAAGACCAATTCTAACTTGGTTTTGTAATAATTCCCCAACTGATCTTATTCTTCTGTTACCTAAATGATCTATATCATCTATGTTTCCTATACCGAAGAATAGGTTGAATTCATAACTTATAGACGCAATTATGTCGTCTAATAATATATGTTTAGGAATTAATTCTTTTCTTCTTATTTTAATGCTTTCTTTTATTTCTTCTTCATCACTATATTCATCTAAAATTTCTTTTAATGTTGGATAGTGAACTTTTTCTTTTATATTTAAATCATCTATATCAAAATCTATATGTGCTTTTATATCAACAAAGTTATTTCCTATTACTTTGACTTTTTTATCTTCGTCAGTTTTTATAGTAACTGTGTTAATACCTGAATTTTGTATCTTCCAAGCATCATCATAACTTATTTTTTCATCAGCTTTTACGAAAACTTCTCCAGTTTCTGGGTTGATTATATCGTCATAAGCTACTCTATTCATTATTCTATAAGCTAAAGCAAGTTTTTTATTGAATTTATATCTACCTACTTTTGCTAAATCGTATCTTTTTGCATCAAAGAACAATGCATTGATTAATGAAGATGCACTTTCAACTGTTGGTGGTTCGCCTGGTCTTAATTTTTTATAAATTTCAACTAAACCTTCCTCAACATTTGTAGTGTTGTCTTTTTCTAATGTTGCCATTAGTCTTTCATCTTCACCTAAAAGTTCTATTATTTCAGCATTTGTTCCTATTCCTAAAGCTCTTAATAATACTGTAACTGGTTGTTTTCTTGTTCTATCCACTCTAACAGAAATAACGTCGTTAGAATCAGTTTCATATTCTAACCAAGCACCTCTATTAGGTATAACAGTAGAAGATATTAGTTTTTTACCAGTTTTATCTCTTTCTAGAGCATAATATACACCAGGTGATCTAACTAATTGACTTACGATAACTCTTTCCGCTCCGTTTATTACGAAAGTCCCTCTCTCTGTCATTAGCGGGAAGTCTCCCATAAATACTTCTTGTTCTTTTATTTCTCCAGTTTCTTTATTAATAAGTCTTACTTTTACTTTTAGAGGCGCACAATATGTAGCATCTCTTTCTTTACATTCTTCAATGTCATATTTAGGCTTATCATCTAGAGAGTAATCTACGAACTCTAATATTAAATTACCTGTATAATCCTCAATTGGAGAAATATCATTAAAAACTTCTTTTAAACCTTCTTCTAAAAACCACTTATAAGAATCTACTTGTATTTCTATAAGATTTGGTAAATCAGCTATTTCCTTTATTTTAGAAAAGCTCATTCTCTTTCTCTTACCTATCGTGACAGGATATGGCATTCACTTTTCACCTCTCAATAATTAAAAATAAAACCATTGTCATACTAAACGCATCTAGTAATTTTAGCACATTTCTTATTTTTTTTCAATATTACATAGTATATAATTTAAAATTTATATATCTTCAAATTTATATACTATATATATTGAAATTAAAATAAACAAATATGCATAAAAACCTTACTCTATTTAGTATGCACATAATTTTATGTATTAATTCCATTTTTTCGTAATTTTTTTATAAAGTTGAGAATAGAGAATACAAAACGAGGTTGCCTTATATTCTCTATTCTCAACTTTATTTCTTAAATTTATTAATAAATTCAAAAAAGGTGTCCTACCGAGACACCTTTTTCTTAAAAAAATTATTTAAGTTCTACTGATGCACCAGCAGCTTCTAATTTTTCTTTTATTTGTTCAGCTTCTTCTTTAGAAGCTCCTTCTTTAAGAGTTTTAGGAGCGTTGTCTACTAAATCTTTAGCATCTTTTAATCCTAAACCAGTTACTTCTCTAACTGCTTTTATAACTCCAACTTTTGATGAACCAGCACCTGCTAATATTACATCGAATTCAGTTTTTTCTTCAGCAGCAGCAGCTCCACCAGCAGCACCAGCAACCATTACTGGAGCAGAAGCAGATACACCGAATTTTTCTTCAGCAGCTTTTACTAATTCATTTAATTCTGTAACTTTCATTTGTTCTATAGCTTCTAATATTTGTTCTATTGTCATTTTTAGCACCTCCGAATTTTTTCACTAATTTTTATTATTTATAATCTTATTTTCTAAATTTAACTGACAATTAAGCTTCTTGACCTTCTTGTTTTTTCACTAGAGCATCTAGTAAATATACGAAGTTTGACATTGGAGCTTTTAAGCTTCCAAGTAATTTTGCAAGAAGAACTTCTCTTGGTGGTATATTTGCGAACTCAACTATTTGAGCTTCGTTGTAGAATGTTCCTTCTACTACACCCATTTTTAATTGCATTTTTGGATGAGCATCCATAAATTCTTTTATAACTCTAGCTGGAGCTATTGGATCGTCATAACCGAATGCTATAGCATTAGTTCCAACTAATAACTCATCGTTGAATTCAGCTATTCCAACTTCTTTAGCAGCTCTTCTTACTAAAGTGTTTTTATAAACTTTGTATTCAACACCAGCTTCTCTCATTTTCTTTCTTAACTCTGTAACTTCTTCAACAGTTAAACCTTTGTAGTCAACAACTATTGTAGAAGATGATTTTTGTAGTTTTTCAACTATTTCAGCAACAACTTGTGATTTCATTTGTATAGCTTCTCTCATCAGTGTGCACCTCCTTCGCAAAAGTATATTCACCGTACAATTAAAAAAGCTTTTATTTCTAACACAATGGTAGACATAAAAGCTCTAGTTTCATTTATCTAAAACCTCGGCAGGAAATTAAGCTCTCGCACCTACTGTCTACGGCAAATCTATTCGTTTTTAACATCAACAAGAGATATTATAACATTTGTGTTTGACTATGTCAATAAATATTATTCAGATACTCTTGCAGGATTTATTTTTACTCCAGGTCCCATAGTTGAAGTAACTGTTACACTTCTTAAGTATTGACCTTTAGCAGCAGATGGTTTAGCTTTTATTATAGCGTTCATTAAAACGTTGAAGTTTTCAGCTAATTTTTCTCCACCGAAAGATACTTTACCTATAGCAACGTGGATTATGTTGTTTTTGTCTAATCTGTATTCAACTTTACCAGCTTTTATTTCTTCAACAGCTTTAGTAACGTCGAATGTAACTGTTCCTGATTTTGGGTTTGGCATTAAACCTTTTGGTCCTAATACTCTACCTAATCTACCTACTACACCCATCATGTCTGGAGTAGCAACTACTACATCAAAATCGAACCAGTTTTCTTTTTGTATTTTTTGTACTAAGTCTTCAGCACCTACGAAATCTGCTCCTGCAGCTTCTGCTTCTTTAGCTTTTTCACCTTTAGCGAAAACTAAAACTTTTTTAGTTTTACCAGTTCCGTGAGGTAATACTATTGCACCTCTAACTTGTTGATCAGCGTGTCTTGAGTCAACACCTAATTTAACGTGAGCTTCAACAGTTTCATCGAATTTAGCAGTAGCTATTTCACTTACTAAAGTTAAAGCTTCTTTAGAATCATATAATCTGTTTCTATCTATTTTTCCTAATGCTTCTACATATTTTTTGCTTTTTTTAGCCATTTTATAAATCCTCCTTGTGGTTATTGTCGGCATTCGCCTCCCACTTCTAACGAAGTGTCTAATTAAAATCTAATTAAAATTAGTCTTCTACTACGATACCCATACTTCTAGCAGTACCAGCTACCATGCTCATTGCAGCTTCTACTGATGCAGCATTTAAGTCAGGCATTTTTAATTCAGCTATTTCTCTTATTTGAGCTGAAGTTAATGTTGCAACTTTGTTTTTATTTGGCTCACCTGAAGCTCTATCTAAACCAGCAGCTTTTTTAAGTAATACTGCAGCAGGTGGAGTTTTTGTTATGAATGAGAATGATCTATCTTGGTATACAGTTATAACAACTGGTATTATCATTCCTGCTTGATCTGCAGTTTTAGCATTGAATTCTTTAGTGAATCCCATTATGTTAACTCCGTGTTGCCCTAATGCTGGACCAACTGGTGGAGCTGGAGTAGCCTTTCCTGCAGGTATTTGTAATTTTATTTGACCTATAACTTTTTTAGCCATATTGATCGCACCTCCTCAAATTTCTTCCAACTATATTGTTTCTATGCTTTTTAAATCCAATTCTAATGATACTTCATTACCAGTAGATGAATTCATGCACACTTTTACTGTCTCGTTTTTAAGATCGATCTCTTTTACAATTCCGCTTTGTCCTTTGAATAAACCGTCACGAACGTTGATTACTTCACCAACTTCGATTTCAGTACGTTTTTCGCCTATTTTATCTAAGTCGATACCCATAGACTTAACTTCTTCTTCACTTAGTGGAACTGGTTTAGATCCTGGTCCTACGAATCCCGTAACACCTTTTGTATTTCTTACAATATACCATGATTCGTCAGTTATTATCATGTTGATAAGAACGTAACTTGGGTATATTTTTCTTTGTCTTACTTTTTCTTTTCCTGTTTTTGTAGTTTCAATTACATCTTCAGTAGGGACAATGACTTGTTTTATATAATCTTCCATTCCCCTGTTTTTAACTGTATTTTCTATGGTAGCTTTAACTTTATTTTCATGTCCTGAATAAGTATGAACTACATACCATTTTGCATCTTGTATTTCCGACATTTACATTCTCCTTTTTTCTATTTTATTATTAGCGCTAAGGCTCCTGATAGAAGCGTATCTAAGGCCCATACTAAAATAGTAAACGAAATAATTGTAGCTAAAACTATACCTGTGTTCTTTAGTAACTCTGTCTTAGTTGACCAAGTTACTCTTTTTAATTCTGCTATAGTTTCCTTAATATAAGTAACTAAACTGAATCTTTTCTTAGTAGATTCATTTTTTTTGACTTCCTGAGTTTTCATAATATTACTCACATCCTTAAAATATAACTATTTTGTTTCTTTATGAGTAGTATGTTTTTTACAGAATTTACAATATTTTTTTAATTCTATTCTGTCTGGGTTATTTTTTTTGTTTTTTGTAGTGTTGTAGTTTCTTTGTTTGCATTCAGAACATGCTAAAGTAACTCTTACTCTCATTTGCTACACCTCCAACTTTTAATACAATAATATATATATATTGTTATATAATATTTTGAAATTAATTATCAAAATACTATTACCTTCCTTTAACCATTACTTTGTATAAGTTATCACAAATTTAAAGTTGTGTCAATGTTTTTGTTTGTTTATTTACTAAAAAAAGAGGAGTCAAAAAACCCCTCTTTTCTCTATATATCTGAAAAATTAATTATCCTATTATAGATTATTCTATTATAGATGCTACAACACCAGATGCTACTGTTCTACCACCTTCTCTTATAGCGAATCTTAATCCTTCTTCTACACATATTTTGTTTATTAAGTCAACTTCTATAGTTATGTTGTCTCCTGGCATAACCATTTCTGTTCCTTCTGGTAATTTACAAGCACCAGTTACGTCAGTTGTTCTGAAGTAGAATTGTGGTCTGTATCCATCGAAGAATGGAGTATGTCTTCCACCTTCTTCTTTTTTAAGAACGTATATTTCAGCTGTGAATTTAGTATGTGCATTAACACTACCTGGTTTAGCTAAAACTTGTCCTCTTTCTATATCAGTTCTTTGAACACCTCTTAATAATGCTCCTATGTTATCTCCAGCTTCTGCGCTGTCTAGTAATTTTCTGAACATTTCTATTCCAGTTACAACAACTTTTCTAGATTCTTCAGTTAAACCTACTATTTCAACTTCGTCTTGAACTTTTAATTGTCCTCTTTCAACTCTACCTGTAGCAACAGTACCTCTACCTGTTATAGAGAATACGTCTTCTACTGGCATTAAGAATGGTTTGTCAACATCTCTCTCTGGAGCTGGTATATATTCGTCTATTATTTCGAATAATTCTACTATTTTGTCTCCCCATACGCTTGATGGATCTTCTAAAGCTTTTAAAGCTGAACCTCTTATTATTGGAGTATCATCACCTGGGAATTCATACTCGTCTAATAATTCTCTTATTTCCATTTCAACTAATTCTAATAATTCTTCGTCATCTACCATATCACATTTGTTTAAGAATACTACTATGTATGGTACACCAACTTGTCTAGATAATAATATATGTTCTCTAGTTTGTGGCATTGGTCCATCAGTTGCAGAAACAACTAATATAGCACCGTCCATTTGAGCAGCTCCTGTTATCATGTTTTTAACGTAGTCAGCATGTCCTGGACAGTCAACGTGAGCGTAGTGTCTGTTTGGAGTTTCATATTCAACGTGAGCAGTTGATATAGTGATTCCTCTTTCTCTTTCTTCTGGAGCTTTATCTATGTTAGCGAAATCTACAGCTTCTCCTAATTGATATCTGTCATATAAAGTTTTTGTTATTGCAGCTGTTAATGTAGTTTTACCGTGGTCAACGTGTCCGATAGTTCCTATATTAACATGTGGTTTAGTTCTCTCGAATTTAGCCTTTGCCATTTTGAATTACCTCCTAAATAATTTATTATGATTAAAGTGTTTACAATAAGCATTTTACTATTAATTATTTCTGTTTTCAAGATGTTTTTCTAATTTTCTCTTAACTCTTTGTAGTGCATTATCAATAGATTTAACATCTCTATTAAGCATGTTTGCGATATATTGATATGACTTACCACTTAAATATAGTTCTAGGACTTCTAATTCTAAGTCACTTAATAATTCATTCATCTTGTTTTCGATATTTTTTAATTCTTCTTTGCTTATTATCAGTTCCTCTGGATCAGTTACTATACTTGTTGCTATTATATCCAAAAGCGTTCTATCTGATTCCTCATCATATATAGGTTTATTTAAAGAAACATAAGAATTTAAAGGTATATGTTTTTGTCTTGTTGCTGTTTTGATTGCAGTTATTATCTGTCTTGTTATACAAATTTCTGCAAAACATTTAAATGAATTTGTTTTTGTTCCATCAAAATCCCTAACAGCTTTATATAGACCTATCATACCTTCTTGAATTATGTCTTCTTTGTCAGCTCCTACCAAAAAATATGACTTGGCCTTTGCTTTCACAAAGTTTTTATATTTAGATATAATATATTCTAATGCTAGTTTATCCCCTTTATTCGCTTTTAATACTATATTATACTCATCTTGTTGGCTTTTATCCAAATCTTCATAATAATTATAGTTTTTATTGCTATCTTTAGCTAGTAACATGAAATCTCCCCCATTTACAAGTTTCGTGTACTTATATTATAGCTCAACAAATCCAGTATTTTCAATGCTTTCTACGAATGTTCTCAAGTTTCGACAAAGTTATATCATCAAGTCTATCTTCTAAAAAATTTCGTTGAATTTTTCTTTCACTATCTCGTTGTTTTTCTTTTATTTTCGTCAAAGTTTCATCTAGATAGAGTTTTAATTCCCTTGCAGATATTCTTGTTGCACCTTTTCCTAAAATAATTTGTTGTTCTGCATAATCACTTGTAGCAACTTGAATTTTATCATATTTAGATAAAGTACTTATATATTTCTCTATATAACTATCTGCCGTTTGGTGTTCTTTTGTGTATACAATCGTTATATATTTTCGATTTTCTCGTTTTTCCGTACCACCCTTGACATTATATGCATCAAAAACAATAATCGCCTTTTTTCCGTGATATTGCGAATATTCGATTATATAGTGTATTAACCTCTCTCTAGCAGCATCTAAATCTTCTACAGATAAAATCTTTAATTCTTCCCAATCGTTTATAATATTGTAACCATCTACAATTAAATATGATTTGTACTTTTTCTTTGCCATTAATCCTTCTTCATTCTCTGTCTGAATATTTCATATAGTAATATACCACCTGCAACTGATGCATTTAATGATGATACATTTCCTATCATAGGCATTTTAACTACAAAGTCACAGTTTTGTTTAACTATTCTAGACACACCGAAACCTTCACTTCCTATTACTAAAGCTAATGGTCCTGTTAAGTCTTGCTCATAGAAAACTCCTCCGTCCATATCTGCCGCAGCTATCCAAAGCCCTTCTTTTTTTAAGTGTTTTATAGTATTTGCTATATTGGTTACCTTACAAACTGGAACATATTCAACAGCTCCTGCTGAAGCTTTTGCTACTACAGAAGTAATGTGAACTGATCTTCTTTTAGGTATAATTACACCATGAGCACCAACTGCATCTGCTGTTCTTATTATTGTACCAAGATTGTGGGGGTCTGTTATCTCGTCTAATATTATGAAGAATGGATCTTCTCCTCTTTCACGTGCTATTTCAAATAAATCTTCTAATTCATAATATTTATAATCACTTACTACAGCAATAACACCTTGATGTGAATGACTTGTACTTATTTCGTCTAATTTATGTTTATCTACATATTGTATAACTATATTTTTTTCTTTAGCCATACCTATTATTTTTTTGATAGAACCTTCTTTTGATGTATTTGATATCATTAATTTGTCTATTGGTCTATCACTTCTTAAAGCTTCTATAATAGGATTTCTACCTTCTATATTTGCCAATAAATTCACCGCCTATAATGTTTTAAATTTTTGTCTTACTTCTTGTATTTTTCCACATGTCATTTTTCCTTCTGGACATGCTCCGTTTAAACAGTTTGGTCCCACATTGTTGAATAATATAGGAGCAACTTCTCTTACTAATTTTAACATTTCTGTTGCTAATTCTCTAATTTCCCATTGTGCTCTTTCACAACATCTATGATGGAAGAAATTATATAAACTTCTAGCATTTATAGTAAATACCATTTTTGTTTCACATGCATTTGGGAATACATATCTAGCATCTTCTATAGACATTTTTTCAGCTTGAGATTTAGCTTTTTTCTCATTTAAACCTTTATCTAATAAGTCTTGATAGTGTTTTTCGAATAATATTTCTACTAACTTATCATAGTCTTCTTGACATTTATTCATTGATTGAATAAATATTTCTTTAGCTTTTTCGTTTTTTTCTATTTCTGGTGGAATGATATACTCAAATTGGTCAAGTTTTACATATCTTTGAGATTGTTGTGAAAAACTTGCTATTCTATGTCTCACTATTTGGTGAGAACAACTTCTTGATATTCCTTCAATCCCGAAAGTAAATGTAACGTGTTCAATTGGAGATTCATGTCCCATACTTACTAACATATTTAAAAATTTATTTATACTTTCTTCAGTTAGATTTTCTGCAATTTCATCTACACCAACTGGTGAATAACATAACTTCGCAGCCATTGATATTACTTTTTCCGGTTCTGGTGTATGAGCTAATAACTTAACTTTCATCTTTAAAATCCTCCCTTTATTCGTAAGTTTAATATATGAAATAATTTAATTTTACACTCTATTTTACATGAAATTTATATATAAAATAGACATATAAATTCCATTATACACTAAAACTATATCCTAAAAACATACTATAAAAAATATTATTTATATTACAAAAAACACCACTTTTATTTCACACTTTACAGTATGCCCAAAAGCGGTGTTTTTCTATTACATGTCTCGTTCTATAATTTCAATACCTTTTTGAATGATATATTCTAGTCTTTCTTTCTCTTCTCCAAGATATAAATATCCTATTAAAGCTTCAAATCCAGTTGCATATTTATAGTCAATTATGTCTGCATTTTTAGGCGCTGTATGAGATTTTTGATTTCTACCTCTTTTAAAAATCTTCATCTCTTCTTCTGTTAATTCGTTTTCTATTTCGTGTATTATTGTTGCCTGTGCTTTAGCTTTAGAATATTGTATAGCCAATTTATGAAGATTATTTACTTTTCTATTCATATTTTGTCTTATTAGATGTTCTCTAATATATGATTCATATACTGTGTCTCCTAAGTACGCTAATACTAATGGTGACATAGTTATAAGTTTTATTTTATCCATTTTTATGCTCTCTTCCATTTTACTCCTTGTCTAGTATCTTCAAGGATTATACCTTTATCTAGTAATTGTTGTCTTATTTCATCTGCTAATTGGAAGTTTTTATTTTTCTTAGCTTCTGTTCTTTGTGCTATTAGTTGTTCTATTTCTTCATCTAATATATCTTCTTTTTGATCTTTGTTTACTATATTTAATACGCTAGTTAATTCGTTGAATTCATCTATTACTTTTTGTGCAAATTCTTTAGAAGATTTTTCAGTTACGTTGCTGTTCATGAACTTAGCTAATTCGAATATAACACTTACTGCATCTGCTGTGTTAACATCATCATCCATAGCATCTATGAATTTTTGTCTAAATCCAGCTAATTCTTCTTGTAATTTAGCTTCTTCTTCAGTCATTTTAGAATCTTCAAGATTGTTTATTGTAAATAATGCTTTTTCTTTAGCGTTGTATAATCTTTCAAGTCCAGCTTTAGATTGATTTAATATTTCATCGCTGAAGTTTATTGGATTTCTGTAGTGAGTAGATAACATGAATAATCTAACTACTTCTAAATCAAATATTTCTGCTATTTCTCTAACAGTGAAGAAGTTACCTAATGATTTACTCATTTTTTCGTTATTAACGTTGATATACTCGTTGTGTAACCAGTAGTTTGAGAAATTCTTTCCGCTTCTAGCTTCACTTTGTGCTATTTCGTTTTCATGGTGAGGGAACTTTAAGTCTTGCCCACCAGCATGTATATCTATAGTTTCTCCTAAATATCTGTTAGACATAACTGAACATTCTATATGCCATCCTGGTCTACCTTCTCCCCATGGACTTGCCCATCCTGGTTCGCCTTCTTTTTTAGCTTTCCATAAAACGAAGTCCATTGGATGTCTTTTTTGATCATTTACTTCTATTCTTGCCCCTGCTTCTAATTCTTCTTGTTTTATCCCAGAAAGTTTTCCGTAATCTTTGAATTTCTTAGTATCGAAGTATACATCTCCATTAACTGCATATGCATATCCTTTGTCTTCTAATTCTTTTACGAATGCTATTATTTGTTCTATATTATCTGTTACTCTTGGGTGAACACTTGCTCTTTTTATTCCAAGACCGTCAGCATCTACAAAATATTCATTTATGTACTTATTAGCAACTTCTTCTGGTGTTATATTTTCTTCATGACCTCTTTTTATAATTTTGTCATCTACATCTGTAAAGTTTTGTACAAATGTAACATCATATCCCCTATATTCTAAATATCTTCTTAATGTATCAAATATTATAAAAGGTCTAGCATTTCCTATATGTATAAAGTTGTATACTGTAGGTCCGCATACATACATTTTCACCTTGCCTTCTTCGATTGGTTTAAACTCTTCTTTTTTACGTGATAATGTATTATATAATTTCACGATAATCACCTCTCCTCTAATTAAAATTATTATTTCTATGTCATTAAATATTTCTATATTTTTTCTTTATTTTTTGTATATTTTCAACTGTTTACTATATTATTATACCTTATTACACAATTTTAACAACAATTATAAAACTATTTTTTATTATTTTGATAATAGATACCCAAAATATACATTCTAAAATATTTTTTCTTTTTAAGCCAGTATATAACATAATTTTAAAATATAATTATACTTTTTTTACTCCACTCAATACATCCTCAAAACTATAAATACTCTCATCAGACATCGAAACTATCTTATTCCAATCATCTTTATAGTATTCATCATATATACCTACTACTTTGCAATGTGCCAATTTAGCACTTTCAACAGCATACAACGCATCTTCAAATACAACTGTATCCTGTGGTTTTTCATTCATATCTCTACAAACTTGTAGATATATTTGTGGATTTCTTTTACTAAGTTCAAAATCTTTATCTGTATAAACCTTATCAAATAAGTCTAATATTTCTGTTCTTTTTAATGCTGCTAGAGCTTGATTTTTTTGTGATGTAGTTAATATACACATCTTATATCCCATTTTATTTAACTGTATTAAATACTCTTTTACGCCTTCTTTTAATGGTATTTCATTTAAATATTTATCTTCTATCATATCTAATATCTGATTTTCGATTATATCTAAACTCTCATTTAGGTTGTATGTACTTTTTAAGTAAGAAGCTGATTCATTTAATGTCATTATATCGATTACTTCTTCTAAATTATCTTGAGCTAATTTACCTTTACTTTGTAGATATATCCTCCCAAGATATTTCCAAAGTTTCATTGAATCTAATAAAGTTCCGTCCATATCAAATATAAGTAATTTTTTATTATGAATAATTCTATCTAGTATCATATTCTTCCTTTCTATATTAATTGTCTTAAATATTTAAAAAACCTATGAATATAGATTTTTCTATAATTACATAGGTTTTAGATATTAATTATTTTCCATCATATAATTCAAATCTATATTTTTGATTTGTTATATTGTCTTCTCTTCCATCTTCAACTTCTTCCATAAACATATCAAGAGGTCTGACAAACATCCCATATGGTGGGTATAATGCTTGGTATGAAACTAGAACTTCTTCTGTTTCAGTATGTGTCACGATATTGTGAACATAATATAATTTTCCTTTAAAGTGTCTGTATGGTCTTTGTACTTCTATTTTTCTAGTCATAATTTTCTCCGTTTTATCTCATTTCTATTAATTGTATTTTTAGTCCGTCTGGGTCATTTACATAGAAAAATTTAGTTTTTGGATTTGGTGATATTATATCAGTAGTTTGATATCCCATTGAATTTAGTTTTTCCATATATTCTTCTACATTTTCTACTTCAAACCCTATCGATATACCACTTCCTGAGTATATTTTTTCATTTTCATCTTGTATAAGTTCTATTTGTGTATCTCCATCTTTATCAGATAAAAATGCTAAAGTTTTTGAACCAGCGCTAAATTTATTTCGTATTGTTAGACCAGCTACTTCTTCATAAAATTGTATCGATTTCTCTATATCACTTACTATTATAGTTGTATGTGCATATCTCATTTTTTCACCTCTAAATTTAATATTTTTAATGTTTATTTATATTATACATTATAACCTTTTCCAACAAATGTTTTACATTTCCAATTTTTTATGGTAATGTATTATGGTATTAAAATTGAAAGACAGTTCATTTAGACCATCCTGTCTATAAATAAAACTAGGCTATTGAATGAAAAAAGGTTTATTTTTTCGTACTAGTTTTATAGTGCCAAAAAATAAGCCTTTTTTTATTTATAATTTATGCTTAAAAAATTTAGACAAGATAATGAACATGTATTAATAATCAACATAGATATTTCGGGAGGTAAATATGTTTAAAATAAAAAGTCAAATTGAGTTTGATATGGCCCACTACTTAAGTGGCTATGAGGGAAAATGCTCAAACATACATGGTCATAGATATAAATTAATAGTTTCAGTTAAAAGTGAAACACTTCATCAAGAAGGACAACTTAGAGGAATGGTTGATGATTTTGGAAATATAAAATCTAAATTAAAAGAAATAGAAAATTTATATGATCATAAATTAGTCATCGAGGATAATGAAGATGGTCGTTTGGTAGCGCAAAATTTGAGCGAATTACCAAATGCATTTAAAGTTCTATTAGTTCCATATAGACCTACTGCAGAAGAAATGAGTAGAGATATTTTTTACAAATTAAAAGATATGGGACTAAATGTTAGCGAAGTAGAATTATTCGAAACACCAACAAATAGTTGTACATATTCGGAGGAATAAGATGTTTAATATTATAGAAAAATTCGTTTCGATAGACGGTGAAGGTCCAACCGCTGGCGAGCTTGCTACTTTTATAAGATTCCAAGGTTGCAACTTAAGATGTTCATGGTGCGATACTACTTATTCTTTTGATAAAAGTGAAATCACAGAAGTTTTATCTGCAGAAAAAATTTACGATTACATAAAAAGTACAGGTGTTTCAAACGTAACATTAACAGGTGGTGAACCTCTGTTTCAAAAGAATATAGACGAAGTTTTATCATTATTAAATGATGATAAAACTCTTGTGGTTCATATAGAAACAAACGGAGCTATAGATATTCTTCCATTCAAAGAAAAATATCCTAATATCATCTTTATATTAGACTATAAACTAAACTCTAGTGATATGACTCATCTTATGAAATTAGAAAATTTCAATCATGTTAATAGTAAAGATGTCTATAAATTCGTATTAGGAAGTAATGAGGATCTTGAAGAGGCATATAACTTAATCAATAAATTTGATTTAACAAATAAATGTTTAGTTTATTTCAGCCCAGTTTTTAATTCTATTAATTTAGAAGATATTGTTGAGTTTATGAAAGATAAAAACTTAAACAAAGTTAAACTTCAA
This sequence comes from uncultured Intestinibacter sp., assembly GCF_902468165.1. Taxonomy (NCBI): domain Bacteria; kingdom Bacillati; phylum Bacillota; class Clostridia; order Peptostreptococcales; family Peptostreptococcaceae; genus Intestinibacter; species uncultured Intestinibacter sp. Next base: position 8,901 of record NZ_CABQXJ010000026.1, on the reverse strand, counting down.
GTCCAATTACATAAGGTTATCTGGGACCCTAATATGAAAGGTGTTTAATACCTAAATATTAATATGTGAACGGAAATATAAAATTTAAAGGAGATAAATTATGAATAATAATAGTAATAATAATGCTGTAGTTGTATTTAGTGGGGGACAAGATTCTACTACTTGCTTATTTTGGGCATTAGAAAGATTTGATAAAGTTATTGCTGTAACTTTTAATTATAACCAAAAACATAAACTAGAAATAGAATGTGCAAAAAATATAGCTAATGAACTTGGAATAGAACATCATATATTAGATATGGATTTACTTAATCAATTAGCACCAAATGCACTAACTCGTGATGATATAGAAATTAAAGATGGCGAAGAAGGCGAACTTCCATCTACTTTTGTTGAAGGACGTAATATGGTATTTTTAACTTTTGCAGCCATATTAGCAAAAACAAAAAATGCTAGACATATCGTTACAGGTGTATGTGAAACTGACTTTAGTGGATATCCTGACTGTAGAGATGTATTTATAAAATCGTTAAATGTAACATCAAACCTAGCTATGGATTATGATTTTGTAATGCATACTCCTCTAATGTGGTTAGATAAAGCGCAAACTTGGGAACTTGCGGATAAATACGGAAAACTTGAATATGTAAGAGAAAAAACTCTTACTTGCTATAACGGAATAATCGGTGATGGATGTGGTGAATGTCCTTCATGCAAACTAAGACAAAATGGCTTAGAAACTTATTTAAAACAAAAAGAAGAACTTTGCAAATAGAAAGAGGTATTTATATATGTTAGAAACAGGAAGAAAAGATAAAGAATTAGAAGGTTTAAGCTTACTTGGTAACCAAGGAACTAAATATAAATTTGGTTATGACCCAGATATATTAGAAGTATTTGATAACAAACATCCAAACAATGACTACTTTGTTAAATTCAACTGTCCTGAATTTACAAGTTTATGTCCAATAACAGGACAACCTGATTTTGCAACAATATATATTAGTTACATACCAGGTGAAAAAATGGTTGAAAGTAAATCTTTAAAACTATACTTATTTAGTTTTAGAAATCATGGTGATTTCCACGAAGACTGCATGAATGTAATAATGAAGGATTTAATAAAATTAATGTCTCCAAAATATATAGAAGTTTGGGGTAAATTCACTCCAAGAGGCGGAATAAGTATAGATCCATATTGCAATTATGGAATCCCAGGCACAAAATATGAAAAAATGGCCGAACATAGAATGATGAATCACGACTTATATCCTGAAAAAGTTGATAATAGATAATAAAAAATATTGATATAAATTAAAATATATAAAAAGACGATAAGTAAAACCTCCCTATCTTATTTTTAGGTATCGTTTATTTATTGTCTTTTTCATTTTTAAAATTTATACATTATATAATATACTTTTTATCCAATTTTTCTTCATAGTTAATAATATACTCAAGTTATTTTATCTATTTTTAAGGGTATATTATTAAAATAAACAAAAATATGAAGGGAGGATATGAGTAATTATTTTTATAATTTACTCAAAATATTTATGATAAATAAAATTTCTAATACTGGATTTAATTTTGATAATTCATATATTGAACTTCCCCCAGAATTCTACAGCCCTGCAAATCTACAACCTGTAAAATCACCACAATTAGTCATATTAAACAATGAATTATCTAACTCTCTAGGATTAAATACAGATTTTCTAAAATCACCAGAAGGCATATATATTATGTCTGGAAATATAAAAATCCCAGATGGCGCATATATATCCCAAGCATATGCAGGTCATCAATTTGGAGGATTTACAATGCTCGGTGATGGTCGTGCATTATTGATTGGTGAACAAATTACTCCATCTAATCAGAGATTTGATATACAACTTAAAGGCTCTGGAAGAACACCTTATTCTAGAAATGGCGATGGTCGAGCTGTGCTTGGTCCTATGCTGCGTGAATATATCATCAGCGAGGCAATGCATGGACTAAAGATTCCTACTACTAGAAGTCTATCTGTTATTTCGACTGGCGAAAATGTATATCGTGAAACTATTCAACAAGGTGCCATATTAACAAGGGTTGCATCTAGCCATATTAGATTCGGAACATTTGAATATGCGGCATATATGCTTGATTATGAAAAACTAAAAAAACTATCAGATTATACAATTAAAAGACATTTCCCCTTTTTAGAAAACAACGAAAATAAATATATAAATCTTTTAGATGAAGTTATAAAACTCCAAGCATCACTTGTTGCTAAATGGCAAAGTGTCGGATTTATACATGGTGTTTTAAATACAGATAATATGAGTATTTGTGGTGAAACTATAGACTATGGACCTTGTGCATTTATGGATGTCTATAATCCTGATACTGTATTTAGCTCTATAGATACAAATGGTAGATATGCATATAAAAATCAAATTGCCATCGTAAATTGGAATTTATATAGATTAGCAGAGACTCTACTTCCACTAATAAATTCTGATGAAAATAAAGCTATCGAACTTGCACAAAACTCTTTATCTAAATTTATCAATCTTGCTACGTCTAATCTAAGTCATGAAATGTGTTCTAAGATAGGAATATTTGAGCCAAAAACTAGTGACATTGATTTATTAAATGAACTACTTAATATGATGCAAAAATATAAAGAAGATTATACTAACACATTTATAGCTCTGACATTCAATGATTTGCCTCAAAAAGGAATGTTTATAAGTGAGGAATTTATAAATTGGAAAAAGAAATGGGAAGAAACACTCACTCTTCAAAACAAATCAAAAGATGAAGTTTTCGACTTAATGAAAAACTCTAATCCAGCAGTTATTCCTAGAAATCATAGAGTTGAAGAAGCTTTATCAGCAGCTAATAATAGAGATTTTTCTGTAATGAATAATCTTTTAAAAGCTTTATCTAATCCATTTGAGCATTCGGAATTTCAAAAGGAATATGCTAAACTCCCATCTACTCCACAATGTAATTATAGAACTTATTGTGGAACTTAATTTTAAAAATAAGCGTTATAACACTACAATATAACGCTTATTTTTTATGCTTACTTTATGTCCTATTTACCCCATTTTTATTTGTATTTCAAAATCTAGTGTATTCAATACACAGTATATTTCTGATATAATATTAATACTATAAATTGGGAACTAAGGAGGTTTACAATGATAAATAATTTACAAGAAGCTCAAAACTGCCTTCTTTGCAAAAAGCCTAGATGTCAGACTAACTGCCCTATAAATACACCAATTCCTCAAGTAATTGAGTTATATAAGAATGGGGAAATCGAAAAAGCAGGGGAAATATTATTTAATAACAATCCCTTATCTGTTATTTGTGCAATAGTATGTCCGCACGAAAGACAATGTAGAGGAAACTGTATAAGAGGTATAAAAAAAGAACCTGTTCATTTCCATTCAATTGAAGAGGAAATCTCAGCGAAATATTTAGAAACTACAAAATTTGAAAAACCTGAAAGCAACGGAATAAAAGTAGCTATCATAGGTTCTGGACCAGCTGGTCTTACTGTTGCATTTGATCTTGCTAAAAGAGGATATGATGTAACAATATTTGAAAAAAATGAAAGAATTGGTGGGGTATTAGCATATGGTATTCCTGAATTCAGATTACCTAGAAAATTAATAGATTTACTAGTTGCTCGTCTTTTAGACCTTGGAGTTAAAATAAAAATAAATTCTATCGTAGGTCCTGTAGTAACATTAAATAAATTATTTAAAGACGGTTATAAATCAATCTTTATCGGAACAGGAGTATGGAATCCAAAAAGACTTGATATAAAAGGTGAAACGTTTGGTCATTCTCATTACGCTATAGATTATTTAAAAAGTCCACAATACTACTCTTTAGGTAAAAAAGTTGTAGTTATCGGTGCAGGTAACGTGGCTATGGATGCTGCTAGAACTGCAAAAAGAAATGGTGCAGAAGAAGTCTATATAGCTTATAGACGTAACTTTGAAGATATGACAGCAACAAAACATGAAATATCAGAAGCTCAAAATGAAGGAGTTTTATTCAAAACATTTGAAGCTCCTGTTGAAATTGTAGATGAAGGTATAATCCTTGCTCGTACAGAAAAAGTAGAAGTTGACGGAAGAAGTAGTGTATCTATTGTCCCTGATAGTGAATATTTATTTGAATGTGACTCTATCTTAATAGCTGTAAGTCAAGCACCTAAAAATACTATAGTAGTTAATAATAAAGGTGTTGATACTACTAAACGTGGTCATATCGAAACAGATGAAAAAGGTCATACTACAAAAGAAGGCGTATTTGCATGTGGAGATGTTGTTCTTGGTGCAAGTACTGTAATACAAGCCGTAAATTCAGCTAAAATAGTTAGTGAATCTATGCATGAATATTTACAAGAAGTAGCTGAAGAAGCAGCAATTTAATAAATAAAAAAAACAGTATTGAAAATCTAATTAGACACTCAATACTGTTTTTTATTGTTCCATGTGGAACCTTAATTATTATCTATTTTTATAGCAGTCCATGCATCATCATACATTTGCTTAGTCTTTAAATCAAAGTCTTTATATAATTCACATCTACTCATAATCTCTTTAGTCATATAAGCATTTGGATTATCTTGAATTTCTTTTGGTTGTGCTAATCTAGCTTCTTTATTTGGTGTTGTATACCCTATTTCATCAGCTATTCTTAATGCACTTTCTTTATCGCTGACAAAGTTTATGAATTTTTCTGCACCTTCTACATTTTTAGCATTTGAAGTTATACATAAACTATCAATCCAGAAGTTTGCTCCCTCTTTTGGTACAATATACACTAAGTTTGGATATTCATCTTGAAGATTTAGACCTTCTCCAGACCAAATCATATTTATATTAGTTTCACCAGCTGGTATCATAGTTGTTCCGTTATCTACACCATATATAGGATTGATTAACTTTCTTTGTTCTAATAATAATTCTTTGGCTTCGTTTATTTCGTCTTTATTAGTTGAGTTTAAAGAATATCCTAGTTTCTTTAATGCTACACCTATTGTATCTCTATATGTATCAAACATAAAAATCTGATCTTTATATTTTTCATTCCATAGTATATCCCAACTATCTACTTTTTCTTTTACTACATCTTTATTGTATATAAGTCCTACTGTACCGAACATATATGGTACTGAATATTTATTTCCTGGATCCATATCTAAATTTAGATATTGTTCATCCATTTGAGATATGTTTGGTATGTTTTCTTTATTTAATTCTTGAACTAAACCTTTTTCAATCATTCTAGGCATTAATGCATCTGATACTAAAACAACATCATATTGACCTGCACCACTGTTTATTTTTTGATACATAGCTTCCATATCATCAAAAGTTTCCATGTTTACTTTGATGTTGTATTTCTTTTCAAATTCTTTTATAGTTTCATCATCGATATTTTCTCCATAATTGAAAAAATTAATTTGTTCTTGCTGTTTTTTGCTACAACCTGATAATAATGTAGTCATCATCATTATGCATAGCGATATAACTAATATTTTTGATAATTTTTTCATAATATACTCCTTTCAATTTAATAAACTCCTCTTATCAGTATTTAGATACTAAATTATATCATTAAAAATAATTATTTTCTCTTAATATATTCGATACTAAATAAGAAAATCCTTACTTCTAATAACATTAATAATATTATCGCTATAATTTTTACCCAAATTTCTTCTATAAATTTATAATTTTAAAAAATATATTTAATTTTTACATTGTCATTTATTTTTCTACATAAGAAAAAGACGACCAAAATGGCCGCCCTTTAATTATATATAATTTGTTATGAAAATATTTTATACTATTGTACTACAGCAACTTCATTTAATTTTGCATTCATTTCAAGTAATTGTTCTTTAGTTAAAGTTACATTACATGCTCCAAGAAGTGATGTTAATCTAAGAACTGTGAAGCTTCCTAACATTTTCATCATAGGTCCCATGTCAGTTTGTTCTGATTTTCCACCCATAATTCCACCAACAGCTGGTGCCATGATTTCAGAGAATACTCTAGCTCCTTCTTCAGATTTAACTATGTCTTCTATTTTACTGTTAAGAGAGTAATATCCTTCTGGTGCTACTACGTCGAACCAGTTTAATATTGCTCCTTTTTCTTTTAGACGGTATTCTTCGTTGAATACTTCTACTTTTCTAAGGAAACTTTTATCTCTACATTCACCAGCTATAGCTACTAAATTAGTTTCTCCTGTATTTGGTACTTCAAAATAGAAGAAGTGTTCTGGTGAAGTTTGTTTTCCTAAGCTAACACCATTAGCAAATAACTCTACTTCTGGTTGGTTTGAGTAAACAGTTACTTTTGTAGTTTCTTCTACTCTGTCTACATATCTTTTACCACAGATGTGTACGAATGGATCATCTGATAACCAAGCTTTGTAAGCGTAGAATGAATCCTTTTTATATTTACGGTCAAATGTCATTAAACCTTTATGGTTTTGTCCATTTTCCCCACCTTCATTTCTTGAGTCTGCACCGAAGTCAAACATGTTCCATACATGTGTTGCCCACATATATTTTCTTGTGAAGAATTGTTTGATTAATTCTTCATGGTAGTATGCTTGATATTCTTCTGTATAGTCACCTTGTTGTGGGTCAGAAGTATGCCAGTTTAATGCTTCACAACCATATTCACTACAACCTATTGGTATGTTTGGATATTTAGCATGGAATTCGTCAAACCAAGGTCCATTTTGAGAAGTATCTCCTCCATACCATCCGAAGTAGTGATTGTATGATACTGTATCTGGTATTTGAACATATGGGTCATCCATGCTACACATAGATACACAAGCCATAGTTGTTAAACGAGTTTTGTCCATTTCATGAACTAAATCATTTAATATTACATGGTTTTCTCTTAAATCTTCATCAGAATCACCATGCATTGTTATTTCATTTGATAATCCCCATACAACTATTGATGGATGGTTGTAGTTTTGAACTACTAATTCTTTCATTTGAGTTATTGTGTTTTCTCTACCATTTGGCATATGAGTTGATATGTATGGTATTTCAGCCCATACTACCATACCTCTTTCATCACATAAATCGTAGAAGTATTGGTCATGTTGGTAGTGAGCAAGTCTTATTGTAGTTGCTCCAACTTCACATATTAAATCCATATCTTCGTCGTGATGTTCTTTAAGTAATGCATTACCTACTCCCCATCTATCTTGGTGACGAGATACACCTCTTAATGGATATTCTTCCCCATTTAATATAAATCCGTTTTCTGGGTGTATTTCAAAAGTACGGCATCCAAATCTTGCGCTTACGTTGTCTAAAACTTCATCTTCTGATTTTAAACAAACTTCTGCAGTGTATAGATATGGATCTTTTTTACCATGCCATAAATGTACGTTTTCTATTTCGAAAGATGCTACAGTTTGTGAAGCAGGTGTTTCTTGTTCTGCAACAACATTTCCTTCTGCATCTTTTAATGTATATACTAATTTTTGATTTTCTTTTACGTTTTTAACGAATACTTCAACTTCAACTTTAGCATTTTCACCTACTACTTCTGGAGTTACTTTTATACCAGGTGTTCCGTAGTATTCTAAATCAAAGTGTGATTCACTTACAGCGATTATATTTAAATCTCTGTATATACCACCATAGAAAGTGAAGTCTGCATTTTGTGGATATACTCTATCATTTGGAGAGTTATCTACTTCAAATACGAATAAGTTTTTATCTTCTAATACATCAGTTATATCAACTCTCCAAGTTGAATAACCTCCGTCGTGGTTAGCTAATTTTTTACCATTTACATATAATATTGCTGAAGAATTTGCCCCTTGTATTTCTAAGAAATATCTATCAGCCTTTGGTAAATCCATTTTTTCAAGTTCTTTTGCATAGAAAGCAGTTCCTCTATAAAGGTCATTTCCACCATCTTGTCCATCTATATCATTCCAAGTATGAGGTATATTAACCCAGTTCCATCTTTCAGGCATTGTAGTTGGAGCTTCTAAAGCTTCTTTAGAGAATGCCCATTTTGTGTTGAAATTATATATTTGTCTCATATATATCCTTCTCCCCTCATTTTATATGTCAAAATTTAATATTATATTCTAAACAAAGTAAAGTTAGAATATTATATTTATATCATAAGTAATAACTATAATACTTAATTATGTCGTTTTGTGTTATTACTTTATTTAACAGTATGTTAATTATATCACAAAAAACGTTTTTCCTCATCAATATATACGTTTTTTTTATTAATATATCCGATATTTATTGTCTTATTCTAAAAATAAAAACGACTTATATATAAGTCGTTTTCATTTATAATTTTAAAAAGTTAGTATTTTATTGTGCAATTTGATTTAATTTATCATTTAAGTCAAGTAATTGTTCTTTTGTAAAGTCTACATTTGTAGCACTAAGAAGACTTATATATCTAAGAACTTTAAATGCTCCTAACATCTTCATTTTTTTCTTTACTTCTTCTTCAGTTTCATTTGTTGAGTTATTTCCCCAACCAGAACCGCCACTCTTCATAAATTCCATAAATAATTTTGCGCCTTCTTCTGATTTCATTATATCTTCTATTTTACTGTTAAGAGATAAGTATCCTTCTCTTTCATTAATATCAAACCAGTTTAATATAGCTCCTGTTTCTTTTAATCGATAATCTTCATTGAATACTTCTACTTTTCTTATGAAGCTTTCATCTCTGCATTCACCAGCTACAGCTACTAAAGTAGTTTCACCTATATTTGGTACTTCAAAATAGAAGAAGTGTTCTGGTGAAGTTTGTTTTCCTAAACTAACACCATTAGCAAATAACTCTACTTCTGGTTGATTTGAGTAAACAG
>NZ_CABQXJ010000025.1:0-32966 GCF_902468165.1 uncultured Intestinibacter sp. | reverse complement strand
TAATATAATAAATCATAATATAATAATATAAAAAAGTGTCATATAGAAATTATATAATTAATAAAAAGCCAGAGATTTTATAATCTCTGGCTTTTTATATTTTAAGAATTGTATATTATATTAATAAGTTATTTAAAAAAATTACTTATTAGGATTGTATTTAGCTTTTGAAATTAGCTGTGTCATAGTACCCATAGGACAATATACACACCAAGATCTAGGTTTAAATAAAAGCATTGTTATAAGACCTAATATAGTCGAAGTCAGCATCATGCTATAAAATCCAAATGCAAATTGATAAATCCATGGTGATGCTATGCTAGTATTGGCAACTTTCCAAGGGAGTTTAAATGTCCAAAGCAAAGTAAGCACTTCTTTTAAATTGCTTGCATTGGCAAATACTAAATAAGTATTAAATAACATAATTGCAAACATTGTTAAAAAGAAAGTCAAAAATCCATATCTAAAATACTTGCTTTTTAAGAATTTAGGCATGTTTTTATTTCTAGATAGTTTTAATTTACTTCCAAATAAATTAAATAGTTGACCTCTACCACAATATGTATTGCAATATGATTTTCCACCTCCTAATAATGATATTATTATTGGAGTTAAGAAACATAGTAATCCAAGCCATGCAAATAGTATATTAAAAAATCCTAAGCTAAAATAAGTTATACTTAAAATCCACATATAATCTAAAGCTGATTTTTTATTTTTCATATTATACCGCCACCTCTCTTTTTTCAATACTTATAATAGATGCAGGACATATAGCTGCGCATCTGACACAACCGACACATTTATCATAATTTATCTGTGCAAAAACACCTTGTTCTATGTGTATTATTTGAAGTGGGCATGACTTTAGACAAGTACCACAAGCCACACAAGAACTTTTATCTACTATAGCTTTTTTCTTAATCTTTTTCATTTTATTCCTCCTAATTTATATATTGTAAATACAATTATAAGGATTTTTAATAAAAGTTAAGTGATTAAGTCACAAAGAGAGGATGTAGTCATTATAACTTTAGAAAATATGTTAACATAACTCTTTTAGTTTTTTTATATCTAAAATTTTGATACAACCTCGACTAACTTTAACTAAATTATCTTTTTCAAATCGTTTTAACATTCTGCTTATAACTTCGCGTGATGAGCCTAAATCATTTGCAATAATTTCATGGGTTATAGATATTTTATCTGAATTTTTAAGATAATATTGATTTATCAAATAATCAGAAAGTCTATAATCTAAATTGAAAAATACAACTTGTTCTAATACCCACAAAACTTCCGAAAGTTTGCTTTGGGTTATTTCTAATATAAACTTTTGAGCAGATATATTTTGGTTTATCAATTCTTTAAAAAAGTTTCCATCTATAATTATAATATGAGAGTTTTCAACAGCATTTTTTTTAGATAAAAGAGATGTCTATATAATTTATTTAAATAGTGGAATTTCAAAGAAAATAGATAGAGTATGATCAGTTTTATTTAGATAAGCGCCGACATTACCATCCATTTGTTTGACCAAAAACTCCACAATCGAAAGCCCTAATCCCGTTGATTTATTTCTAGTTGAGTCAGATGTATAAAATCTGTGAAATAGTTTATCTACATTTATATTGGTATCTTGATTTATCGGATTAGTGAAAGTGATTTTTGCATTTTGTAAAAATTCTATTTTTATGTCGATATCTCCAAGTGAGTGTTTTGCACAGTTATTTAATAAATTTTCAATTATGCGTATTAACATATTTTTATCACCAAGTACAAAAACAGGAGGAGTCTCTTTAATATTTACATTTAAATTTTTTTCTTCAAATATAGCTATATAAGATAATACACATTCTACAATTAAATTATTTATATTGATTTTTTCTAAATTAGGCTCGGTTTTAGCAGTGACTAGATAAGAATATTCAAAGAAGTTTTCTATTAATAAACCTAATTCATCTGTAGATTTTTGTGAAGTTTTAAGGAGTTGAACTTGGTGTTTATCTAAGGGTGTTTTCTCCAAAAGTTGTTGATATCCCTTAATTGATGTGAGTGGAGTTCTAAGGTCATGAGATATATTTGATATTAATTCTTTAAATTGTTTTTGATCATTTATACTTTCAAGACGGCGTTTTTCTTCTAATTTTAAACAGCGATTAATATTTTTAGATAAATTAGTTATAGTTTTATTGAAAAGTTCAATATTAAGTGGTTGGCGTGTATTTTCAATAAGTCTTTTATCTAGTTGTTTATTAATTGATTTTAATTGTTTTAGTATAAATATAATATATAAAAATAAAATCAATACAGATATACTTAGTAAAACAACAGCAATAATCATTTTTTCAACCCCTTCATCTTTTAAAATTTAATATAACTAATTTAAATTATATTATAAATCAAGAGTAATTACGTTTATAAAATTAATAATTATTTTATTTCAGCTCTTTTAAATGAAATATAAGATAAAATTAATATAATAGCCATAAAAATTAAACTAATACTTATAAAATTTGAATATACAGATAAACTTGCATCAAGTGTTAATTTTGAATAATCTACACCGTATGGAGTTAACTTAAATAAATCAGAGAGCTTATCAATATTTACTATTTGTGCAATTGAGGCGTTTAAAACATAACCTAAACTTATTACAATTACAGGTCTTTTAAATAAAAAAGCAAGTAAAATCGATATACTGATTTGAGATGCATATACAATAGTCATAGTAATATATATTAAAAATATCTTTAAAAATACAGCAGAGTCAAATGTAACACCAGACTCATTTTTTATTATATTTTGGAATACTGATGGTAAAAATGATTCAAATGTATTATTAGAGCAAACTCCAACTATAGTTATTATCATATATGGAAGTAGAAAAATTAATATTGATATATAATAAGATATAGTTTTACAAATTAATATAGAAGCTCGACTATGACCAGTTGAGATAGAGTCTTGGATGGTTTTATTATCAAAGTCATTACAAATAAATATAGATATAAAGATTACACTCACTAATGAAATCATTTGAAAATCAGTAACAAAAGACCCAAAACCAACAATATCACTTCCTAAATTTCCTTTGCTTAATTCTTTACAAACTTCATACATAATAAATGCACTGATACAACATAATAGAAATAATATTTTTATTGAATTACTTTTTCTCATTTTAAACAAATCAGCTCTAATTAAATTAATCATTATCAACACCACCTACTAAAGATACAAAATAATCTTCAAGAGTTCCACCTTCATTTGATAGATTAGTTACGACGATATTATTATCAAATAAAGTCTTTCCAACAAATTCTTTGTCATCAATATAGTCAAAAAGTTGAACAGAGTAGTCGGGCATAACCTTGAAATTAGTAGTATTTAATTTTCTCTCTATTACATTGACTAATTTATAAACATCTGTAGATTTTATCAAAAGATAGTGTCTGCAGTATTCGTCTAATTCTTCTAATGAAAGTGTCTGTATTATTTCACCTTTATTTATAAATATATAATCTGTCGCCAATTGATACATTTCAGGCAAGTTGTGACTAGAGATTAAAATAGTCATATTTTTTTCATTGCATAGTTTTGTAAGAAGTTTTCGTATCTCGACAACTCCAAGTGGATCTAAGCCATTTATCGGTTCATCTAATATCAAAAATTCAGGACTATTAATTAGGGTAATCGCAATTCCGAGGCGTTGTTTCATACCTAAAGAAAAGTTTTTTACTTTCTTTTTACCTGTATTATTTATATCTAAAAGACTAAGAAGTTCATCTTCTATTTTTTCATCTGGAATACCTCTAATAATTCTGTGTAGTTTCATATTTTCTTTTGCAGTCATAGATAAGTTGATGCTTGGCGATTCAATCATGCAACCTATGCGCTTTCTTTCAAGCTGAATTTCACTTTCTTTTGTATGGCCAAATAACTCAATGTGACCTTCATCAGGGTAGCTAAGCCCTGCGATAAGTTTCATAAATGTGCTTTTTCCAGCACCATTTCTGCCTATAAGTCCATATATTTTACCAGCCTCTAATGATAACGATACATTGTTTATAGCTTTATAATTCTTATATTTTTTAGTAAGGTTTGATGTTTTCAAAATATATTCACTCATATTTATCCCTCCTTAAGATTTAAAATATATAAATAGATTTATAAATATTTTAGATTTACACTTTAAGTATATATAGTAAAGGTTTAGAAAGAGATAAGGTGAAAAAATAATTGTAAAGATTTAGATAAGTTATTTCTTGAAAAGTCGGTATCCTAACCCCCACACAGTTTCTATATAATTTCCGTTTTTATTGAATTTTTTTAATTTACTTCGAATGTTGCTTATATGTGTTTTTATTACATTGTCATCACCGATGTATTCTTCATGCCAAATCGATTCATATAAATTAGCCTTGCTAAATACTTTATTTTGATTTTTTAGTAATAGTTCTAAAATCATGTATTCCTTCGCTGTTAAATCAAGTAAATTATCTTTAATCTTAACTTCTTTAGTATTTTCATCTAGCGAGATATCTTTATATGTAAATAGAGAAGTTTGGAAAGCAGATATAGAATATCTTCTTAAATTTGACTCGATTCTTGCAATGACTTCACCTAAATCAAATGGTTTTGTTATATAATCGTCAGCACCAAGTTTTAATAAATCTATTTTTGTGCTTATCATATCTTTTGCTGAAATAATTATTATTGGAATTGATGAAAATTGGCGAACTTCTTTTAAAATTTGGTCACCACTTTTATATGGCAACATAATGTCCAAGAGCACGAGGTCGTAGGAATTTGTCTTAATTTCGTTTAGACCATCAATACCAGTGAATGAAGATTTCACATTGTAGCCAGCGTTTTTTATAGCTTTTGAAAGCATTAGATTTACATCTTCATTGTCTTCTATAATTAATATATTTTCCATATATACCTCCTTATCAAATTAGATTACAAACTTACAGTAGTGTATATAGATTTTATATATTTGTATTTAAGTTGAGTATATATTAAAAGTTTCTCAAAGACAATAAAGCTAGGTATAATACAATTTAAAATTTTTAAAAAGAAAGGTGTTGACGAATATAAATATATTTGATATGATAATTGAGATATAAATACCACTTAGGAAATTATGTCATTAGAGATAAAATTAATTAAATAGAATATTACAAGACAGATTACATATATAGATCCATAATAAGGATGGACGTTTCTACAGGCTGCCGTAAATAGCTAACTATACGTAATTCATTTAGAATTACTATAGCTATTTGCGGCAGTTTTTTGTGTAATTGAGGAGGAGAATATGAAATTAATAAAAGGGAGTTTTATTTACTCAATAGATAAAGATAATATCGAAATTAAAGAGAATCAATATCTTTTAATTAGAGATGGAAAATCGGAAGAATTTTATAAAGAAATTCCAAGTAGGCTGAAAAATATCCAGATTGAAGATTATGGAGATAATATAATAATCCCAGGATTAATTGATTTACATATACATGCTCCGCAATATGCATTCAGAGGAATGGGGATGGATATGCAACTTTTAGATTGGTTAAATACTTATGCTTTCAAAGAAGAAGGAAAGTATAGAGATTTAGAATATGCAAAAAAACAATATTCTAAATTTGTAAGTGATGTGAAAAACAGCGCTACAACTAGACTATCTATATTTGCAACTTTACACAAAGATGCGACAATTATGCTTATGGACATGTTAGAAGAAGCTGGTATAAAGGCATATGTAGGGAAGGTTAATATGGATAGAAATTCACCAGAATTTCTAACAGAGGATACTCTAAAATCTAAAGAAGATACAATAGAGTGGTTAGAAGATACAAAAGATAGATATAAAAATATAAAACCAATATTAACACCAAGATTTATACCGAGTTGTACTGATAACTTAATGGAAGAAATAAAACAAATTAATAATATATATAACATACCAGTTCAATCACATTTATCAGAAAATAAATCTGAGATTGAGTGGGTAGCAGAATTACACCCAGATACAAAAAACTATGCAGAGGCATATGATAAATATAATTTATTTGGGAAAAATAATAAAACTATAATGGCACATTGTGTTCACTGTCCAGATGATGAGCTTGAATTAATAAAACAAAACAATGTAGTAGTAGCTCATTGTCCACAATCAAATGCAAACTTAACAAGTGGAATAGCTCCAATTAAAAATATGTTAAGTATGGGAATCAATGTTGGACTTGGAAGTGATATAGCAGCAGGCTCAAGTTTATCTATATTTAGAGCGATGAGCGATGCAGTGCAAGTTTCAAAATTAAGAGAATCCTTAACTGGTCAAAAAAATCAAACATTAACTTTAACAGAAGTTTTCTACCTTGGAACTAAAGGTGGAGGTAAATTCTTTGGAGATGTTGGTAGCTTTGAAAAAGGATACGAATTTGATGCTGTAGTTTTAAATGACAAATCATTCGGTGACAATAGCGATTTTACTCTAAAAGAAAGATTAGAGAGAATAATCTATCTAAGTGACGATAGAAATATAGTAGCTAAGTATGTTGCTGGAAACAAAATAATTTAGTTTAATTGTATAATATTTGAAATATATCCAAAAAAATACTCCTAGAAATCATTTTATGATCTAGGAGTATTTTTTTATTCTAAGGGAATTATTAACTTAAGCAACGGACGAAGTCGTTGGCGCTATGAATGTAGTGAATTTTTTATAGTTCTAATTTCATATAAATGCTAGTATCAAGAGGGCTATTTACATAGGAATCAGTTTTATAAAATCCGAGTTTAGTGTATAGGTGTATGGCGCTTTCTAAGAATGGAAGTGTATCTAAATACATATTTTTATATCCGATAGATTTGGCATCATCTATTACCTTTTGGACTAATATTTCGCCTAATTTATGTCCACGAAACTTTGGTCTTACAAATAATCTTTTTAATTCGCAATTTGTATTAGATAATTTTCTAATACAGACACACCCAGCAGGACTACCATCGACATAAGCTATATATAATCTACCTTCAGGCATTCCATATTTATTCTCTAGATGTGATAATTCATAATCGTAGTCTTGAAGTTTGAGATATTTTGCCATACCAGGCTCATTTTCAATTAACATATTTGTGTATTCTGAAAATAATTTTTTTATTTCATCTTTTTCATTATAGCCAACTTTTATTTCTAAAGACATCAAATCACCCCTAATTTTAAAAATAGATTATATTTATATTTTAGTATAATAATTTAAAATTTTGATTATACTTTACAAAATTTATTTGTATAAATTAAGAAATATAAACAATTCTTAAACTTTGTTTTCAAAATTATAATTTGATAACTGAGGTGTTATAATAAACATATATAAATTGTTTGTATATAAATGGATATAAAATATTTAATATTAATTTTAATTTAAAATTTAGAATAACGAGAAAGGTGGCTACTCATGAATAAGAAATTATTAATAGGAATAATAATGCTATGTTCAATAATTTTTACGGGTTGTGTTGATGCAGATGTTACTGTTGATATAGATAAAGATGCAACAGGAAAGGCAATAGTCCAAGTAGTTGGGCCAGGAGCTATATTTAACAACATCTCAGAAGATACTATAAAGGATTGGGCAACTTCATATGAAAAGGTCGAAAAGATAAGTGAATCAGATAAATCAGGATATAGATTTACGACGAGAAAAGGGCCAATAGAAGATGTAATAAAAGAAGTAACAAATTTAAGCGATACAATAGACGTAAATGGAGATACAAACTCAGCTAAAAAAGATGATTCAGTCAGTTGTTTTGCTGAACAAATTTATGAAAAATATGTAGATATAAAAGAAAATAAAGGCTTATTTTCAAATACTTATGATATAAATTTAAATATAAAAGATGCGATAAATGGCGAGATGTCTAGCGAAGGACAGGCAATAGTTAATTTTCTTGGACGTTCATCTACTATAGGCTTACATATAAAATCTCCTATAAAAGCTGAGCAAAGTAATGCAACTAGCCAAGCAAAAGAAGATGGAAAATACGTATACAACTGGGATTACACAGTTTCAAATGTTCAAAATATAAATTTCTCTGCCAAAATACCTAATATAAGAAATATAATAATAGCAATAGTATGTATATTGGCTGTATTAATAGCAATAATAGCTATGATAATTAGAAGAAGAAAATAAAGTTAATTACTAAAAACTATATTATAAGAAAAATTTTAAATTTCTGTATTGACTCTAACACTGTGACAGGCTCTACAATATAAATAAGCTCAAAGAAACATGCATGTAAAAGGAGTGATTGAATGTTTAAAATAGGTGAGTTTTCAAAGCTTTCACAGGTTAGCATAAGAATGCTTAGACATTACGACAAAATTGATTTATTAGTCCCGAAAAAGACAGATAAATTTACAGGATATAGATATTATTCAGCATCACAACTTATTGTAATAAATAGGATTCAAGAATTAAAAAAGATGGGATTCAGTCTAAATGAGATAAAAGATATCTTAAAAGATTATAAGGATGATGATAGCTTTAAAAATGCGTTAAAAGCTAGAAAATCTGAAATAGAATCAGGCATAAAAGAAATGCAAAACCAAGTATTGCTTATTGAAAACTTCGTAAAGAGATTAGAGGAGGTTTCAATTATGAAATACAACGTAAATATAAAAGAAATGCCAGAAAGAAAGGTTGCTAGTTTAAGAAAAGTTATAGGAAGTTATCCACAAGAAGGAGAACTTTGGAATCAAATAAGAAGTGAAATAGCACCACAAAATCCTAAATTTTCAAATCCAGCTTATAGAGTAGCTATTTATAGAGATGAAGAATACAAAGAAGAAAATCCAGATATAGAAATCCAAATAGCTGTTGATGGAGATTATAAAGATACACAAAATGTAAAATTTATAAATGTAGCTCCAATGAAAGTTGCATCAGTTATGATGAAGGGTGAATATGAACAAATAGGTAATGTAAATGAAGCTATAGTAAATTGGGTTCAAGATAATAATTATGAATTTGATGGCGATATGTTTAGTATATACCATGTCGGACCAGCAGAAACAAAAAATCAAGATGAACTTGTTACTGAAATATGTTTTCCAATTAAAAAGAAATAGACAAATTTTTTAATTATATCAAAACTTTTAAATAAAAATAAATTAAAATCTAAAACACCTCACATTTTGTGGGGTGTTTTTATTATAAAAAGCTATATTTTTCTAAAAAAGTGAAATACTAAATTAGAAATAAAAAATGGAGGTAAAACTATGGAAAATAATATGGCAATGGAATACCCTATGTTTTGTTACCAATGCGAGCAAACAGCAGGGGGTAAAGGATGTACTAAAATGGGTGTATGCGGGAAAACTCCTGAAGTAGCAGCACTTCAAGATTTACTAATATTCCAAATAAAAGGTATAAGTTGTTATGCAAAAGAAATAGTAGAAAAAGGTGAAAATGTAGATAAAGATATAGTATCTTTCGTTGAAAACTGCTTATTTACAACTTTAACAAACGTTAACTTCGATGCTGATGTTCATGTTGAATTATTAAAAAGATCTCAAGAAATAAAAGAACAACTTAGAAGTAAAGTTGGATGTATAAAAAACGACACAGAACACGCTACATATAATCTAAGTAGTACTAAAGCAGAAATGTTAAAAGACGCAAAAAAAGCGGGAATAATGTATGACCAAAAACTAGACCCAGATATTCGTTCACTAAGACAAACAATAGTATATGGATTAAAAGGAATTAGTGCATATGGTCACCAAGCAAGAGAACTTGGATACTATGATGACCAAGTCGACAACTTCTACATTAGAGCATTAGAAGCTACAACTGATGACAACCTAGGCGTAGAAGAACTTATAAGATGGACAATGAGAACAGGTGACATGAGTGTGGCTGTTATGAAAAAACTAGACGAAGCAAATACTGAAGTTTATTCAAATCCAACACCACATAAAGTAAACGTAAAAATGAAAAAAGGTCCTTTCATAATAGTATCAGGACATGACTTAAAAGATTTAGAAATGTTACTTCAACAAACTGAAGGAAAAGGAATAAATATATATACACATGGTGAAATGTTACCAAGTCATGGATATCCAGGACTTAAAAAATATAAACATCTAGTAGGTAACTTTGGTGGAGCTTGGCAAGACCAACAAAAAGAATTCGATTCAATACCAGGATGCATCCTTATGACAACTAACTGTCTTATGAGACCTAGAGAAACTTATAAAGACAGAATATTTACAACTAACGTAGTTGGATGGGATGGAGTAAAATTTGTTCCTAAAAAAGAAGATGGAACTAAAGACTTCAGCGAAATAATAGAAAAAGCATTAGAATTAGGTGGATATAAAGAAGACCAAGAACCACATGAAATTCTAGTTGGATTTGGTCATCATGCAACTTTAAGCAATGCAGGTGCAATAGTAGATGCAGTAAAACAAGGTAAAATAAGACATTTCTTCTTAATAGGTGGATGTGATGGTGCTAGACCAGGAAGAAATTATTATACTGAATTTGCTAAAAAAGTTCCAGATGACTGCGTGATTTTAACTTTAGCATGTGGTAAATATAGATTTAATAAACTTGACTTTGGAGAAGTTGCAGGACTACCTAGACTTCTAGATGTTGGCCAATGTAACGATGCATATTCAGCAGTTAGAATAGCAACAGCATTAGCAGATGCATTCGAAACTGACGTAAATGGACTTCCGCTTTCTCTAATAATATCTTGGTATGAACAAAAAGCAGTAGCAGATTTACTTGCCTTATTATCACTTGGAATAAAAGGTATCTACTTAGGACCAACACTTCCAGCATTTTTAAGCCCTAATGTACTTCAATACTTAGTCGACACATTCGATCTAAGACCTATAAGTACACCTGATGATGACTTAAAAACTTGTTTAAAACAAGAAGTATAGATGAATTATATATTTGGAAAACTTATTATTATTTAATTATTAAAGAAAAATATTAAAAAATAGCTAGAATTAAATAAAAACTCCCTTGAAAATATAATGCACCTAAATTATTGGAGCAAAATCAAGGGAGTTTTTTATTATAAATTATATTATAACCTGTATAATAAATTTATAATTTGTAGGGTTTAATTTTTTATAATCAACTACATTAATATAGATTAAGTTAGCTAATCTATATTAAATACTTCATTGTCATTACTTATCTTAATTATTTTATCTTTATAATCAACTGCATATTTAGAATTTATAAAAGTATCACAAATTGAGAAATCTCCCCACATATGCATTGGGAAAGCTATTTTTGTATTTGTATTTCTCATAAAATACTCAAATCCCAAGTAGTAAAAATCACCTTGACGAGGATCTAACGGTACAAATGCCAAGTCTATATCATATCCTTTTATACCTTCTATTCCAGATTTAAACTTATCTTCAGCATATTTGTTTTCTTTTGGTGAGTTTTCGCCTTCCCAATGCCACCAGTTTAAGTCGCCCGCATGGTAGATTGTTTTTCCTTCTATTTCAATTAAAAATGCAACTCCAATATCACTTGATTCAAGTGTTTTTATTTTCATATTATCTACTGTAATTTCTTCGTCGAAGTTTACAACAACGATTTGGTCAGCAGATTTTACATATTTGCTTCTTCTTTTTTTAATATCTTTTGAAAGAATATATGTAACATTAGGGTGGTCTTTAGCTATTTCAAAAATACATTTATCAAAATGGTCTTGGTGGAAGTGGCTTGCAAATACATAAAGTTTTTTATCTTTATTAAACTCTGGAAGCTCACCTTTGAAATAGTCAAAAAGAAGTATTGAATTTTCAAGTTCTACACAAAAACTGCTGTGGTGAATATATGTTATTTTCATATTTACGTCCTTTCTTATATAAATTATAGTTTTTATTTATCTTTAAATATCTACTATATTATTATACATAAAAGTAGAGCGATTATTTTATTTTAAACTCACTTTATCTTTTAATTAGCTAAAAAGCTGAATTGGGGCAGGGGTCCCCGCTTCTGGAAGTAAAAATATAAATATAGTAAGTAAAATTTCACATATTGTTATAAGTAAAAATAAGAACTTAAAATGTCCTTTAGAAAAGATATTAACAAAATTTAAAATTAAACTCGATATATTTAATATTACAGCAATCAAAAACGTAATATAAATATTTGGCACAATACTAGATGAAAAAATCGCGAATAGATAAAGTGTTTGTAAAGCTATAGTAATCCTTTGTATTAATTTATTTTTATTATTTTTCACTATTTTATCTCCTATAAAATTTATTATCCTAGACTTATGTAAAGTATATTATATATATATTATCAAAATATGTCATAATAAAACTTTTTAACAATATATTGAATTTTTTATTTAAATCAAGTATAAAGCTAAGCAACTCTAAGCTCTATATTTAATTTTTTGCTAGCGATTATTATACATTATAACAAAGAATGAATCAACATTATAAAAGAAGTATAATTTAACATATTAAAAATTATGAATTAAAAGTAGGAAGAAAGATACATTGACAATAATCCGATATCGGACTATAATATCTATTGTCCGATATCGGATTATTGAGGAGGGTTGATATGAAAAATAATTCATCAAAGAGGATGCTTGAATTTAATGAGGTTATGAAAGAAAATAATGATTTATACAGTAACCTTGCAAAAAAATTTAAAATGTCTGACTGTATGCTTTGGATACTTTATATACTAAGAGAAGAAAATAAAGTACTAACTCAAAGTGATATATGTAATATGATGTGTATTCCAAAACAAACTGTAAACTCATCTTTGAAAAAGATGGAAGCAGAAGGATACATAGAATTACTCAATATAAATGATAAAAGAAGTAAGCAAGTTAGCCTTACAGAAAAAGGATTAGACTTGGCTAATAATACAGTCGATATAATTATTTCAAAAGAAAATAATGCTTTATCTAAGATGGATGAAAAAGAGCAAGAATTACTAATAAACTTACTTAGAAAATTTAATGATCTATTGAAGGATAGCTTTTTAGAGATTTAATATAAAATGGAGGAATAAATATGACAATACAATTATCTGAACATTTTACTTATAAAAAAATATTTAGATTTGCACTTCCTTCTATTGTTATGATGGTCTTTACTTCGATTTATGGTGTTGTAGACGGTACATTTGTATCTAACTTTGTAGGGAAAACACCATTTGCCGCAGTTAACTTAGTTTGGCCATTTTTAATGATATTAGGTGCATTTGGATTTATGATAGGAACAGGTGGGAGTGCATTAGTTGCAAAGACACTTGGTGAAGATAAAAAAGAAGACGCCAATAGATATTTTACAATGCTTATAACATTAGTAATTATATTAGGACTACTTCTTACAATTTTGGGACTTATAGTTATACGACCACTTTCAAGTGCTCTTGGAGCAAGTGGACAAATGCTTGAAGATTGTGTAACATACGGAAGAACTCTTGTTATATTTAATACGGCATTTATGTTACAAAGTGTATTCCAAAGTCTTTTTATTACAGCGGAAAAACCAAGACTTGGTCTTATTATGACTGTTATAGCTGGGCTTACAAATATGGTTTTAGATGCATTATTTATAGCAGTATTTAAATGGGGCTTAGTTGGAGCAGCATTGGCAACTGGTTTAAGTCAATGTATAGGTGGAGTTTTACCACTAATTTATTTTATGAGTTCTAAAAATGATACAGCGCTTAAATTTGTAAAAACTAAATTAGAAGGAACAGTTCTTTTAAAAGCATGTGCAAATGGAGTATCTGAACTTATGACTACAGTATCTTCATCACTTGTAAGTATGCTTTACAACTTCCAACTTATGAGACTTGCTGGTCAAAATGGTATTGCAGCATATGGTGCAGTTATGTATGTTGAATTTGCATTTATTGCAGTATTTATAGGATATTCAATAGGAACAGCGCCTATAGTATCTTATCACTATGGTTCAGAAAATCATAATGAAGTTAAAAATATGCTTCAAAAAAGTTTTAAAATAATGAGCATTTTAGGAATTACTATGATGGTGCTTGCACAGATTTTAGCATCTCCCCTTGCAAAAGTATTTGTAGGATATGATAAGCAATTATTTGATATGACTGTGCACGGATTTAGATTATTCTCATTCTACTTTATACTAGCGGGAATAAACATCTATGCATCTTCATTTTTTACAGCGCTTAATAATGGAATGATTTCGGCTATAATATCATTCTCAAGAACATTGGGATTTGAAACACTTGCAGTAATAATTTTACCGATATTCTTACAACTTGATGGAGTATGGCTTGCGATTACTGTTGCTGAAATATGCGCATTTGTTATATCGATAAGTTTCTTAATTGCAAAAAAAGAAAAATATCACTATGCATAACATTATTTGACTTTTCAATAATAAAAAAATTTGAATTCACTTGAAAAGAAAAAAGATAATCAAAATACTGATATTGTAGATGATAAAGCTGACAACGATAGTGATTTATCAACAAATGAAGATTAAATATTAGTCGAGGAAGCAACTGATTTAAGTAAATGATTAGGGCTTTTATATATATGGCGTGTATTTCAAATTAGATTTACACGCTATTTTTTTGGATTTAATTAAAGAAGTTAAAATACTAGTTCATAATAAATACTTAAATATATATTAAACTGTATATTATGATAAAATATACAAAATTTAGGAGGATAATTATGATTACATTAATCACATGTTTGATAGGTGGTTTCGGAGCTGGAATTGGGACAGGTCTTGCTGGGCTTAGTGCAGCTGCAGTTATATCACCTATGTTAATTACTTTTTTAGGAATGCCAGCATACCAAGCAGTTGGAATTGCACTAGCATCAGATGTACTAGCAAGTGCCGTATCAGCTTATACTTATGGTAAAAATAAAAACCTAGATATAAAAAATGGAATGATAATGATGATAACAGTTTTGATATTTACCATGGTAGGAAGCTATATATCTAGTTTAGTCCCAAATAAAATGATGGGTAACTTTTCTGTATATATGACATTTTTAGTTGGACTTAAATTTATAATAAAACCAGTTATGACAACAAAAGACGATATGGAAGAAAAGTCAGTTAAAACAAAAATAATACAATCGATATTATGTGGAATAATGATCGGGTTTATATGTGGATTTGTAGGTGCTGGTGGAGGAATGATGCTTTTATTAATCCTTACAAGTGTATTAGGTTATGAGTTAAAAACAGCAGTTGGAACAAGTGTATTTATAATGACATTTACAGCACTTACAGGAGCTATGTCACACTTTGCAATAGGTGGAATGCCTGATTTTAAAATATTAATCCTTTGTATGTTATTTACATTTGTAGGTGCACAAGTATCTGCAAAATTTGCCAATAAATCTTCAGAAGAGGTTTTAAATAGAGTACTTGGAATCGTATTATGTTCAATTGGGGCACTTATGATTGTTATGAATATGATAGCTTAAAAATAGATATTCGATTATATAATTAAATATATAGGAAGTATTTTAATTATATATAGGGAAGATAAAATGGAAAATATTAAAGCAAACAGAACATTTACAGTCTTATTTAGAATTTGATGAAAATAACAAATTTAATAATATTAATTGTATCAAGTGTAAAACTTGTGTGAATAATTGCTCTAAAGGTACACTTGAGATTAAATAACTAGAAAAGTATTATTTAAAATATAAAAATAAATATTTAATATATAGCATGTATTTTTTAATAGTTTACATGCTATTTTTGTATATTATGAAAATAAAAGATAAAAACGTATGAATATTGATATAATTAAAGAAAAGGATAGTAAAAATTTAAAAAGAAAGGAAGGAAAAAATGGATATAAATAATTATATAAAGTTTATGGAAAATGATAAACCGCTAGATGATAAGGACATAATTCATAATTTATCTGTTGCTACAACACATATTATATATAGAAATGGACCAGTTGAAGATATGCATGCAGATGGAAAATTAACTGATTACGCTATGATGAACATAAATAAATTTATGGTAAATAGATTAGGTGGAATATTTTTGATTCTATTGGATAATAAAAAGGTCGATTTAATAAAAAAATGTGGGGAATATTATATAGAAAATTTTATAGATATAGTTATTGAATATTGTTTTATAGACGGTATTTTAAATACTAAAATTGATATAGAAAAACTTACAGATAAAGATATAGATATAATTGTTGAATTTATGAATCAAAAATTATATCCTATACTATTAATCATACTAGAAAGAAATATAAATGGTATAAAGGGTATATTATCAAATAGTTTTATTTATGGAAGATATTGGTATTATTGTAAACCAGATATAATTGATTTTGATTTATTTTTAGAGAAACTGGACTATTAATTATGAAAGTAATTTGTGATATAAATAAAAAAGGTACGAAAAAGTACCTTTCTTACCAGAACAAGCTTTAAGTGTAGAATAAGCAATCAAATCTTATACAATAATGGGCGCTTATGCTTCTTTTGAAGAAAAAACAAAAGGAAGCATAGAAGTTGGCAAAGTTTACGACTTTGTTGTACTTGGACAAAATCCATTTGAAGTAGAAAAAGATAAGTTAAAAGATATAGAAATATTAGCAACTTACTTAGATGGCAACTGTGTATTTAAATACATCTAAAACTAAAATTTTATTTTTTACTCTAACTAAATATATTTTACTGTATGTTTAATTTTTTTAGACAATTATTATCATTTGAATATATTTCATTAACACAATTATCCGCAAGCTTTTGATTACAGTTCTTTACAATTGAAACAAAATTTTGATCTAATGGTATATGTATATTTTTATTAATTACTTCCAAATTACTAAATTTAGGAACTACTATCAACTGAGTTGCCATTCTTGGAGAAATTGGATAATGAAACATCGTGATTTTATTCATTTCAGTTCCTCCAAGATTAATTATTGGTGTATCACCTGTAATAAAAGGAGTATCTGTTTTATTCTCAAAAAGTAATATACTCGTACTAAAATTATGAGTTATATTTAGTGCCATTTGTTCTGCAAAATATACTGCAACCATATTTACATAAAAGTTTGTATCTAATTCTTTTAATTCACTATTCTTTTTTTTCAATTCTTCAATATTAACACTTATATTATTATGAATCCTTGGTGAACGGAAATATTGCATACAAAAAAACCTATTAAACTCATACTTTAGATCATCCTCGTCAGAATTATCTTTAAAGAACTCTTCCATAATATTTAAAAGATCACTTTTTGATAAATTATCTTCTTGGTATAGTAGACTATATATCATGTTTTTATAAACTTTATCTAAAATATCCTGCTTTTTACTATTCTTATAGAAAGAAAAGTCCCCTTTAGATAATTTATCAAGAAATTTCCATTTGTTATCTATATCCTCATAAGAGCACATTATTTCTTTTTCAATAAAATCTCTTTGATTCGCAGCTTTAGAAAATAAGCTTGGATCAATTCCAAACTTAATAAGTTCCTTCCTCTGCATATATGATAAAAATTGATTTAGTATACTAACATCTTTATCTTGAAAGCCAGTCACATCATAATAGAATTTTTCAAACCCAATTTTCTCAAGTTTAGAAAACTCAATTAGGTTCTGACTACCTCTAAGTTTCTTTCGTTTAACATATAATTTACCTTTTAAACGATCACCATTGTCTGTCCATCTTGTAAGATAGTTTCTCCAAATATAATGCTGTCTTTTTGTTGTATCACTCATTATCTTCACCCCTAAATTATAAATATTCATTAAATAATTTTTCAATAAACAACAACTTTTATTAAATGTGTTGAACGATATAAGCACTCATGCTTATATCAGTGAAAGAAAATTATTTATTTCTATTCTTGTATATTTTTATTTATTTTAAGTGCTGATTTTTCTAAGATTATTAATGATATTCCTACAATATTTATCTAACATACAAGTATTTATTTTATCATTATTTAAAGACTTTCAAGAATTTTTCTCAACTCTAAACAATTATTGTATCTATCTTCCAGTTTATATGCTAAACATCTAATAATTAAATCAGTCTTATCTTCATCCAAATTATAATTTTTAATTAGATTTTTACGCATATCTCCACCAGAAGGTGCTCTTCCAGTCAATAAAAAATGCCAAATAGCACCAACAGAATAAATATCACTTCTACAATCTCTTAGTGTTGGATTTTCCATAAGTTGTGGATCAGTATATAGACCTCCTGCAATTTGTTCACCAGTTTTTGTTAATTTAGTATATCCTTCGCTTTCTGTAAAGGCACTAATTCCAAAATCAATTATTTTATATCCACAAGTCTCAGAATACATATAGTTACTTGGTTTTAAATCTCTATGAATAATGCCTTTATGATGTGCATATTCAAGTCCTTTGAGCAATTCAATAATTGGTAGTAAACTATTCTCGAATGTTAAGTTACCATGTTTTTTTAATAAACCATTCATATCACATCCTTCCACTAACTCCATCTTTATAAAAGGTTTTCCTTCTAAGCGTCCTACATCATATATTCTTACAATATTTGGATGACACAATGTAAAAAGCATTTTCGCCTCTCTAAAAAAACGTTTTTCACTATTGGCTTGATCTTTTTCTGATGAAAACAAAGGATCAAGTACTTTTATAGCAAAATCTAAGTCTAACAACTCATTATGATATTTATAAACCTGTCCAAATCCTCCATTACCCAAACGTTCTCCTATAGTATATTCATCATTACTAGATAATTCTACTTCTTTTGACTCCTCTACTACTAATATCAATTTATTAATTTCATCAGTAATAAATTTTCTTCTCCCTGCATAATTGCCATATAACCCTTGCATATATCTTCTAAATTCATTAGGTGTTCGCTGAACCTTTAGAAAAATTGGTATATGGGATTTAAGGTTATCTATTTCTAATATTTGTTCACGCATTTTTTTATACTCTTGTTCACTAAATGTGCCATTAGTAGCACAATCTAGTAATCCATTCTTAAATTCCTCTAATAAAATTATTATATTTTCTTTTAACATACAATTCTCCTTTTTAAATTAATACTAAAATATCTTCTTATATAGCTATGCTATTTTAATCTTTAATTAATGTTTATAGTCATTATTTACATATATATTGTACTCTTAAGATTACTTATTGTCTATTCACCTACCTCTATATAAAATTTATTTTAACAGGCTTTTCAAAATTTGATTGGTGGCAATTTGAAAAAATATAGGGAATCAATAATTTATTATAAAGAGATTTTATTATTAGGCTATGTTTTAGATAAATGTTGATATTTTTATATTTTAGCATAAAAAACAGGTGTACTATTAACTCTGATCTTTAGTTCGGATTTTATAACAATTGTATAATTATTTTTCATTATACTATATTTCTAGTTTCTTTATAATAATTTATATTATTTTTAATTTAAAATCATCTACTTGAATTTATGGCAATGTTTATATATCTATTAATTTTCAATAAAACTCACCCTTATTATTTGACAGTGATTACCAATATCAATATAATTAACTTAAAATCAAACTATAAAAGGGGAAGAAGATTCTATGCTTGAAAACTGTAATATACCTATATTAAACAAGGAAAAAATAAACCATTATGAAACAGAATATATGATAGACAAACTAGGTGGAGAGGGAAGAATGTACTGTATAGATGTATATAATGGAGTGCAAATAATATATAATAGATTTCATTGCTATGAAGCTCCAAAAACAGTAATAGACAATAATAGTACGAAATATATCGAGATAAATCACTGTTTGAGGGGAAAGTTTGAGTGTCTATATGATCAAGAATATTATGCATATCTTACAGAGGGTGATTTATCAATTAGCAGATGGTCATTAAACAAAAGTAATGAATTTTTCACTTTTGGATATTATGAAGGGTTAGAAGTTTTAATAGATACTGAAAAAGCGAAAAATAACGAGATATTCTCTGAATTTAATATAGATATAAACCTAATTTCAAAAAAACTTACTTTAAATAATGACATATATATAATGAGAGCCACTCAACAAATACAGCATATATTTATGGAAATGTATAGTGTTGATGATGATGTCAAAGTGGATTATTTAAAAATAAAAGTGCTAGAATTATTATTATTTTTATCACATAGTGATTTTGAAATGATACAAGATAAAAAAAGATATTATCCTAAAAATCAAATAGAAACTGTTAAATCCATCAAAAACTATCTTTCTCAAAATCTAAGTATAAAACCTGATTTTAATAGATTAGCCCAAGAATGCAATATAAATATCAATACTTTGAGAAAAATATTCAAAGAGATTTACGGTGTTCCAATATACACTTGGTTTAAACAATACAGAATAGAATATAGTATTGGGCTTTTGAAAAAAACAGATATACCTATTATAGAAATAGCCAATAAAATTGGGTATTCAAATCCCAGCAAATACTCAGCAGCTTTTTCTAAATATGTAAATATGACACCACAACAATATAGAAAATCGGATATCAAAATGGATTAATTATATTGTATTGGAGTAGAATTGCAAGGGGTAAAATAGTACACTGTTATTGCAAATGAAATTCAAGATTATTTAAGAAGGAGGTAATCGCATGGCAATATTAAAAAAACTATTTGCTTATGCAGGCAATCATAAGTACTTAACAATGTTATCACTATTTTTATCATTTATAAGTGCAATTTTATTATTAATGCCTTTTGTATGGATATGGAAGGTAATACAAGTCATACTAGATGTATATCCAAATTTTAGCTTGGCAAGTGACGCAGCTAGATATGGATGGTATGCATTTACTTTTGCTGTAGTAGGAATACTTGTATATGTTTTATCACTTATATGCTCACATTTAGCAGCTTTTAGAATAGCATCAAATATGAGAAAAGATGCTATTCATCACGTTATGAAACTTCCTATGGGATATTTATCAAAAGAAGGAAGTGGTAAAGTAAGAAAAATAATTGACGAATCAGCAGCATCAACAGAGACTTATTTAGCACATCAACTACCAGATATGGTTCAACTTGTAACGACATTAATTGCTGCAGTTGTTTGTTTATTTATATTTAACTGGAGATTTGGGATTGCATCTTTAATTCCTTTAGCTTTAGCATTTGTAAATATGTCAAAAATGCTTGGAAAAGATTTAGCACAATCAATGAAACAATATATGGATGCTCTAGAGGAAATGAGCAACGAAGCAGTTGAATATATAAGAGGGATACCAGTTGTAAAGACATTTCAACAAACAGTTTTCTCTTTTGAACGTTTTCATAAATCAATAAAAAATTATGAAA
This sequence comes from uncultured Intestinibacter sp., assembly GCF_902468165.1. NCBI lineage: Bacteria > Bacillati > Bacillota > Clostridia > Peptostreptococcales > Peptostreptococcaceae > Intestinibacter > uncultured Intestinibacter sp. Next base: position 11,581 of record NZ_CABQXJ010000025.1, on the reverse strand, counting down.
AATTTTCAGTAGGTTATACTAATAAATTACGTAGACCTATGACTGGATTTACAGCATTTGTAAATAGTATATTTATATTCTTAATAGGAAGTATGATGATTTTAGTTCTAAATGGATTTAATGTTTCTTCTTTACTTCCAGACTTTATGTTTTATGTAATATTTACACCAATACTTGCAGTTACAACTAATAAAATTATGTTTGCAAGTGAAAATACAATGTTGGCAGAAGATGCTCTAAATCGTATAGAAAGTATAACAAAGAAAGAAATAGTTAAGTATCCTCAAACATCACAAAAATTAAGTAATTACAATATTAAATTTAATAATGTTTCATTTACTTATCCAGATACTGATGTTGAAGTACTTCACAACATAAATTTAGATATTAAAAGTGGAACAACTGTCGCATTTATCGGAAAAAGCGGTGGTGGTAAATCAACTTTAGTATCTTTAATACCTAGATTTTACGATGTTACAAAAGGCTCAATCGAAATAGGTGGAATAAATGTAAAAGATATGAATGAAAAAGATCTTATGGATAAAATATCATTCGTGTTCCAAGATAATAAATTATTAAAGAAAAGCTTGTATGAAAATATCAAAATGGGCTTTGATGTAGATAAAAAAGATGTTTTAGATGCACTTCACAAAGCACAATGCGACGATATTATATCTAAGTTTGATACAGGTCTTGATACTAAAATAGGTACAGAAGGTGTGTATTTATCAGGAGGAGAAACTCAAAGAATAACTTTAGCAAGAGCAATAGTTAAAAATGCACCTATCTTATTATTAGACGAAGCAACAGCATATGCAGATAGTGATAATGAATATTTAATGCAAAAAGCTATATTAGAATTATCTAAAAATAAAACTACAATAATGATAGCTCATCGTCTATCTACAATAGTAAATGTAGATTGTATCTATGTTGTCGATGATGGAAAAATAGTTGAAAGTGGTATACATAAAGAATTAGTAGATAAGAATGGATTATATGCTAAGATGTGGTCTGAATATCGTCAATCTATAGATTGGAAAGTGGGTGAATTTGTATGCTGCTAGAAAAAATACAAAAGAAATTTGCCTTAACTGAATTAGGGGCAAAGAATTTAATTAAAGCGTGTATATCTTGCACAATATCTTATATTATAATTGCAATGTCTATAGGGGTTTTATACTTTTTCACTTGTGATTTGCTAAAAATATTAGCAGATAAGTCATATGAATTTTCAGTAGGTGTTTATATTGTAGAATTTATAGTAGTATTTGTACTTATTTATATAGCTCACTATATCCAATATAATATGACATTTTTAAACACATATACAGAAAGTGCACGACTTAGAATAAATGTAGCAGAAAAACTTAGAAAATTCCCTATGTCATTTTTCTCAAAAAGGGATTTATCAGATTTAACAACTACAATTTTATCAGATGTCACTTATATGGAACAGGCACTATCACACTTTATTCCTGAATTTGTAGGTTCAATAGTTTCGACTGTTTTACTTTCAATAGGAATGTTTGCCTTTGATGTTAAAATGTCAATAGCTGCAGTTTGGTGTGTTCCTGTTGCGATTATTTTAATTTTATTGGCAAAGAGAAAATTAAGCGCTGTAGGTCATAAAGATAGAGATATACAGCTTATAAGAACAGAAAAAATACAAGAGGGATTAGAAACAGTTAGGGATTTAAAAGCTAGTAATTTTACGGAACAATATCTACAAGAAGTAGATGACGCTATTGATAATTGTGAAAAGAGTCAAATAAAAGCAGAACTTACAAATGCATTATTTGTAGTAAGCTCACAACTTGTGCTTAAACTTGGTATTGCTACAGTAGTTATTTTCGGAGTTAAATACTTAATGTCAGGGGAAATAACATTAGAAGTGTTTATGTTATTTTTAATAGTTGCATCTAGATTATACGATCCACTAAATGCAACATTACAAAATTTAGCTGCGATTATAAGTTGTGAATCAAGAGTAGATAGACTAAACAATATAAATGATTATAAACTTCAAACAGGAGGAGATACTTTTGAACCTGATAATTATGATATCGAGTTTGAAGATGTAAGTTTCTCATATCAACCTGGAAAACCAGTATTAGACAATGTTAGCTTTACTGCAAAACAAGATGAAATAACAGCATTAGTCGGAAATAGTGGCGGAGGAAAGACGACTTGTGCATCTTTAATAGCTAGATTTTATGATTTAGATAAAGGAAAAATAAAAATAGGTGGAGTAGATATTTCTACAGTTGACCCAGAAGTGCTTTTGTCTAAATTCTCAATAGTATTCCAAGATGTTGTATTATTTAACAATACAATCCTTGAAAATATAAGAATAGGTAAAAAAGATGCGACTGACGAAGAAGTTAAAAGAGCTGCAAAATTAGCATTTTGCGATGAATTTGTAGATAACTTACCAGATGGTTATGATACAGTTATCGGAGAAAATGGTTCAAAATTATCTGGAGGTCAAAGACAAAGAATTTCAATCGCAAGAGCAATATTAAAAGATGCTCCAATAATACTTTTAGATGAAGCTAGTGCATCTTTAGACGTTGAAAGTGAAACTTATGTACAAAGGGCTTTATCAAAATTAATTCAACACAAAACAGTAATAATGATAGCTCATAGAATGAGAACTATTGCAACTGCATCACATTTAGTTGTTTTAGAAAATGGTAAAGTATCAGAAGAAGGTACATCAGAAGAATTAATTAAAAATGATGGTCTTTATAAACATATGGTAGATTTACAAAATATGAGCTATGCTTGGAAGATATAACTTTCCTAAAATTTATTTGTATTAAAAATAAAGAAAAAATTAACATAAATGTAACCAATTTAGAATTTTATTTATTTACAATTAAAGTAAGATAGGTAAATATTAAAAAATTTACCATCTTAATATAAAATAAGATAATTGGGGTGTTATTATGATTAAAGTCGTGGATCCTATAAAAAACAAAGTTTGTAGTAATAATATTGTAGAATTTCAAATACCAAAATCTAATAAAACAGCAGGCGCAGAAAAAATTTATGAAAGAGAAGGATATATTATCTTGAGGGTTAAGAGAGGCTATATAGTATATAATACTAAGAAAAACTTTAAAAATGGGCATACTCATATTCAAAGTTTTGATATGGCTAAGACAATAATTGATAATAACATAAGAAAGAAAAGACCTAAGACAAACAGCATTTATCTTATAGAAAGTCATATAAGAGTTACAAATGACAGTAAATATAAAAAGATGTTAGAAGAATTACTTGCATCTAAAGAAGATAGAACAAAAGACAATAAATATCACAATAGAAACATTTGTAGCTCATTTTAATTAATATAAAGGGGTAAGATTTAACTTACCTCTTTATTTTTTAGTTTATAAAAATTTTATAAAGTTTTATTTTTAAAGTTAAGTACATAAAATTATAAAAGAATAATAAATATAATAAAGAATATATAAGAGATATATAAAGAAACTTTGTATATCTTATTTTGTTGTGTACATATTAAATCCATGTGTTAAGGTTAAATATAGAAAACTATGTTAGGATAGAATTAACATAAGAGGGTAAGTAACATAATTACTTTAAATAAATTATTAAAGTTGATGATTATAAGCAAATTTAATAATAAAATAGGAGTTAAGTAAATCATGATAAAACAAAAATTTATGGAACCAGTTATGAAGGCATTAGTTAATAATAATGTCATAGACATAATTGAAGATAACATGATGCCTTTCAAAAAACTAATGGCATACTACAATTGTGCCATTATGCAGGTGGAAACAAAGTTCAATGTATTAAATCAAGAGTTTTCACTTGAATACGATAGAAACCCAATAGAAACAATAAAGACAAGATTGAAATCACCAGAAAGTATAGTAAAAAAGTTAACTAGACGAAATTTATCTCTTACAACAAGATCAATAACAGAAAATCTAAGTGATGTTGCAGGAGTTAGAGTAATATGCTCTTTTACAGAGGATATATACTTATTAGCAGATTGTCTTTTGCAACAAGACGACGTTAAATTAATTGAGGTTAAAGATTACATAAAAAATCCCAAGCCAAATGGATATAGAAGTTTGCATCTAATAATAGAAGTTCCAATATATCTAAAAGATGAAAAGAAAAATATGAGAGTAGAGGTACAACTTAGAACTATTGCTATGGATTTTTGGGCAAGTTTGGATCATAAACTAAGCTACAACAAAGAAATACCAGATGGAGAAGCTAATATATTAAAACGAGAGCTTTTGGAATGTGCACAAGCAAGTTCAGAATTAGATAGACGTATGGAAGATATAAAAAATAGAATTGTAAATAAGTAAAATACAACTTATTAAATATCAAAAAGGCGAGAAATACTCGTCTTTTTTAGTTAAAAGGAAAGTAAATCTATTTAAAAATAGGAGAACTTTTAATATATAAGACATATTATAATATAAACTGAATTATATGATTAATGATATAAAATACTAGACATAAATTTGATTTTTAAAGGGCTTAATATAGAGTACATAAAATTATAATAATATATAATTAATATAATAAAGTATTATTAAATAATTTTAGAAAAATTTATATATTTATACTTTGAAAATAATTGGGTATAAATATTTTATAGTATATATGAAATTATATTTCTTTATATTTCAAAAGATAATCTAATTTAAGGTTTTAAATAATGAGAGTATATAGGAGTTATGTAGAGTATGATAAGAGGAAAATTAGTTGATCCGGTTGTTAAAGCATTAGTCAACAATAATGCTATTGATAAATTTGAATATAATGTTATGCCTTTCAAGAGATTGATGGCTTACTATAAGTGCGCCATTATGGAAGTAGAAACAAAATTTAAAGTGTTGAATCAAGAATTTTCGCTTGAATACGATAGAAATCCAATTGAAACAATCAAAACTAGATTAAAATCACCAGATAGTATAGTAAAAAAGTTAGCTAAAAAAGATGTGCCGCTTACTGTAGAATCTATAGAAAAGAATTTAAATGATATAGCAGGAGTAAGAGTGATATGTTCTTTTCCGGAAGATATATATGTATTGGCTGACTGTTTATTGCAACAAGATGATATAAAATTAATTGAGGTGAAAGATTACATAAAAAATCCAAAGCCAAATGGTTATAGAAGTCTTCATCTTATCGTTGAAATACCGATATTTTTAAAAGATGAAAAGAAAAATATGAGGGTAGAGGTACAGCTTAGAACTATTGCTATGGATTTTTGGGCTAGTTTAGAACATAAACTTAGCTATAAAAAAGATATACCACAAGATGAAGAAGAGTTATTAAGGCGAGAATTATTAGACTGTGCTCAAATTAGTGCAGACTTAGACTTACGCATGGAAAAAATAAAAAACAGAATTGTAAACAAAGAAAATTAAAAATACAATAAATTTTACCAAATAGTAATAATTTAATATAAATAAGAGTTATATAATTAAATTATAAAAGATGTATAAATTATAAAAATATAAATTTAGAAGGAGAGGTAAAATTATGAATAAATCAACTTATATGACAGTAGAAAATCCAATGGAAGCAGTATTCAAATATCTATCTATATCAATAGTATTTATGTTTATTGGTTTTTTATTTGGAAAAATGTTTATTCCAGCATCATTAGTATATGTTGCTAATATTTTTATAGGGGTTTTAGTTGTAGGTCTTTTATTATTTTCATTGTTATCTAGAAAAAATGTAATACCTAGAAGTTTTTCAATGAACTTTGTATATCTATTTACTTTTGTAGATGGTATACTTATGTATCCTATTTTAACTTACTACCTATATGATTTAGGGACAACATTATTTATGAATGTAGTTTTAGGGACATGTGTATTATTCGCTTTATTAGCATTGATATCACATAGAAAACCAGCAGGACACTATATTGGGCTTGGAAGTACTTTACTTGTAGGATTAGTAGTTCTTATAGGAATGAGTATTGTAAATATATTTATACAAGGAACAGTTTTTAATATAGCAGTAAGTGGACTAGGTATAATATTATTCTCGGCATATATCTTATATGATGTGAGTTTATTAAAATACGATATTCAATCTGGCGGAGTAACTTGTAGAAATGACTTATCAATACATGTACTTAATTTATACTTAGACTTTGTAAATATATTACTTGATTTATTAAGAATAGTATCTGAATTAAAAGATTAATAATTAAAGATTAAATAAAATAAATGAAAAATAAAAAGACGGGAATTACCCGTCTTTTTATTTGTTAGCGTATTAGGTATTAAATCTAAAAATGAGTCTGATATTTTTAGATTTATTCCATTATATCTACGTCTTCACCTTTTAGGATTTTATTTATATTTCTAACTGCACACATTTTTCCACACATTGTGCAAGTATCTTCGTTTTCTGGTTTTGATTCAGCTCTGTATCGTCTTGCCTTTTCGCTATCGATTGCTAGGTCAAACATTTTTTCCCAATCTAATTCACGTCTAGCCTCGCTCATTTTATTATCCCAATCTATTGCGCCAGGAATTCCCTTGGCAATATCAGCAGCGTGGGCTGCGATTTTAGATGCTATTATACCTTCTTTTACATCTTCTAGATTAGGAAGTCGAAGGTGTTCAGCTGGAGTGACATAGCATAAGAAAGAAGCTCCATATGTTGCAGCGATTGCTCCACCTATTGCAGAAGTTATATGATCGTATCCAGGAGCGACATCTGTAACAAGAGGACCTAATACATAAAAAGGGGCACCGTTACATATAGTTTCTTGGATTTCCATATTTGCTTTTATTTGATTAAGTGGCATATGGCCAGGACCTTCTATCATAACTTGAACATCTTTTGCCCAAGCTCTATTAGTAAGTTCACCTAATGTTACTAATTCTTCTATTTGAGATATATCTCCAGCATCGTGGACACTTCCTGGTCTGCATGCATCTCCTAGACTTATTGTCACATCATATTCTCTGCAAATATCTAAAACTTCATCATAAAATTCAAAAAATGGGTTTTCGTTTCCTGTCAACTCCATCCAAGCAAATATTATAGACCCACCTCTAGATACTATATTTGTAAGGCGTTTTGATTGTTTAAAACGCTCTGCTGTATGTTTATTTACACCACAATGAATAGTCATAAAATCGACACCATCTTGGGCGTGCATTCTGACTACATCAATCCATTCTTTCGCAGTGATAGTTTTAAGTGGTTTGTTATAATAGACAACAGCATCGTATATTGGTACTGTACCGATTATTGCAGGGCATTCTTTTATTAATTTTCTTCTGAATTTTTGAGTGTCTCCATAAGAGCTAAGGTCCATTATTGATTCGGCTCCCATATTTACAGCGCTCATAACTTTTTGCATTTCTAAATCCATATCGAGACAGTCTCTAGATGTTCCAAGGTTTACATTTATTTTAGTTTTTAATTTTTTGCCAATACCATAAGGTTTTAAGCATCTATGGTTTTTATTCGCAGGAATACAAACCCTACCTTGAGCCACTAAATTTACTAATTCGTCTATATTTATATTTTCGTATTCACTTACTTGTTTCATTTCATTTGTTATAATGCCTTTTCTTGCGGCATCCATTTGAGTTGTGTAATTCATATTTTTCTCCTTAAATTTAGATTTAAAATATAATTACTTGCAAGTATTTTTAACTAGTTAAATTTAAACAATATTGAAAATATATATACATGGAGATTTTATTGGAAAGGAATTTAGATTAAAACTATTGTAGAAATTTTGTACAATAAAATATACATTTTAAATAATTTTCAAATAGATAGATTTATTTTATATAAATACATTTAGATGTGTTTTGAAAATTATTAAAATTTATCATACAAAATAAAAAATCGTACAAATAATGTACGATGAAGATTCAAATTAATGTATATAAATACAATAATATAAACTCCCTTCTCGGCATTATCCGGCAGGTTCGGAGGGTTTAGAAAAAATTCAATCTCAGCAAAAGCTCCCCTGTATATATTTTAATTACAATTTTATGGTAACACATGGAAAAATATTTTTCAATATAAAAAATTATAAATCTAAGTAGTAGATTATTATATTTTTATGTAGTTGTGGATAGAATTAAAAAAGTTTCACTTTGAGAAACTTTTTCTACAAAAGTAGCTTTTAACTCCATTGTTTGGTATTAATTTAAAACATATAATTTAAATATAAAGAGGTGAAATATATGAATAAAATTAACATAGGAAAAAACATAACGAAATTTAGACGAAGTAAAGGAATTACGCAAGATGAACTTGCGAGTTATATAGGAGTATCAAAATCATCAGTTTCAAAATGGGAAAACAACATAACATACCCGGATATAGTATTACTTCCTCAACTTGCGACATTATTTAATATATCTTTAGATGAGCTTATTGGATATGAGCCACAGCTTACAAAACAAGATATACAAAAGATTTATTATGAATTAGCACAAGAATTTGCTCAAAAAGATCCAAATGATGTTTTTGGAAAATGTGAGGAGTATATAAAAAAATATTATTCTTGTTTTGAATTTTTAAAGCAAATGGTAGTACTTTATTTAAACCACTATATGTTATTTAATAATAAAGAAAAAGTTTTAAATAGAGCACGAGAATTATGTATAAGAATAAGAGAAGAAAGTGAAAATCCTCAATTAATAAAAGATGCAATAAATTTAGAATTACTTTCATTGATTATGGATAATAAACCAACAGAAGTTTTAGAAATATTAGGAGAGGATGTAAAAACTTTTAGTCAAGATGCCGAGCTTATTAGCATGAGCTTTAAATTATTAGGAAATATGAATAAAGCAAGTGAAATTACTCAAATTTGTATATATCAAAATCTTATAAGTTTAGTGGGTAATATATCTCAACAAATTGTATTAAATATGGATAAATTAGATATTATTGAAGAATGTTTTAAAAGAGCAGCTGGAATATGTGAATTGTTCAATTTAGATGAGCTACATCCAAATACAACAGTAAATTTATATCTTGCAACTGCACAAGGATATGCAATTAATAAACAAAATGAAAAAGCTTTAGAGTTAATACAAAAATACACAGATGTATGTATAAAAAATATATATAATTTCAAATTAAGAGGTGATGAATTTTTTGACAAAATCGAAAATTGGTTAAAGGAATTAGATTTAGGAGTAAATACACCAAGAAGCCATGAATTAATAAAACAAAGTGTTATAAGTGGTGTAAAAGATAATCCTATATTTTCAGATTTAAAAGACGACTATAGATTTAAATCATGTGTGCTCGCACTAGAAACTAATTAATATAAGGAGGTAAATATATGAGTGAGATTACAAATAATTTAGCATTATTATTACCAGTTATAATTTTAGAATTTATATTGGCTATAACTGCATTAATACATGTTATAAAACACCCCAACTACAGATTTGGAAATAAAGCTATATGGATAATAGTAGTTTTGTTTATACAAATCATAGGCCCAATATTTTATTTTATATTTGGTAGAGGTGAGGAATAGTGAATATACTTGAGATAGATAATTTATATAAAAGTTTTGGCTCAAATAATATTATAAATGGACTTAATTTAAAAGTAAGAGAAAACTCCATTTTCGGTTTTATTGGAGAAAATGGGGCAGGTAAAACAACTACAATGAAGATGATTTTAGGTTTTTTAAAACCTGATAGTGGAATTATAAGAGTATGTGGAGAGGAAGTTAAATTTGGCGAAACTAAAACAAATAAATTTATAGGATATCTTCCAGATGTGCCAGAATACTACGGATATATGACTCCACATGAATATCTAAAATTATGCGGCGAAATTACAAATATGAAAAAAAGCGATATAAAGAAAAAGAGTGAAGAGTTATTAGAACTTGTGGGACTTAGTAATTATAAAAAACGAAAGATAAGCAAGTTTTCAAGAGGGATGAAACAAAGACTGGGTATTGCACAGGCGCTTTTAAATGAGCCCAAACTTCTTATATGTGACGAACCGACATCAGCATTAGATCCAATAGGAAGAAAAGAAATCTTAGATATTTTATTAAAAGTAAAAGAAAGAACTACAGTCATATTTTCAACTCATATACTATCTGATGTTGAGAGAATATGCGACGAAATTGCAATACTTAGAGAGGGAAAAATTGCTCTAAGTGGAGATTTATCACAAATCAAAAAAGGTCATATGGTGGATTGTTTGGAAGTTGGAATGAAAAATAAAGAAGATTTTATAAAGTTTTTAAAAATAATTAAAGACAATTCTAATATAAATGAGATTCAAAAAAGCGAAAACACTATTTACCTTCACTCAAACAATATAGAAGAAGTTCAAAGAGAAGTTATGCAGGGATTAATAGATAAGGATTTATATCCAATATATATAAGAATTCAAGAGCCAACACTAGAAAGATTATTTATGGAGGCAATAAAATGAGAGCGTATTTAGCATTTACAAAAAAAGAACTTTTTGAACTGACTAAAACATATAAATTACTTTTGATTGTGACTGTATTTTTAATATTTGGTTTTATGAATCCAGTCGTGGCAAAATTCACACCAGATTTAATGGAATCTTTGATGGAAGAGGGCATAAAAATAAGTTTGCCAGAACCGACTATTTTTGATTCTTGGACACAATTTTTTAAAAATACTACGCAGATGGGACTGATTATACTAGTTATAATATTTAGCGGATTAATATCAAACGAATTATCAAAAGGAACTCTAATCAACATGCTTACAAAAGGGCTATCTAGAAAAACTGTAGTTTTATCAAAATTCACATCATCAACATTAGTTTGGACATTTACTTATTTTTTATCTGCATTAGTCACATTTTTATACTCGATGCTATTTTGGGAAGATACACAGGTCGAAAATCTGTTATTTTCTTTGAGCCTTGTATGGGTATTTGGAATATTTTTAATAAGTACAATAATTTTGGGCGGGATTTTATTTAAAACATCTTATGGTTCTATGTTATTTTGTGGAGTTATAGTAGGAATACTTTTGGTTTTAAATATTATACCGAAAGTTCAAGATTATAACCCAATTCAACTTATAAACGTAAATATGGATATACTAAAAGGTGATGTTGAGATTTCAGAAGTTATAAAATCACTTTATAGTACACTAGGAGCAAGTGTATTATTTGTGATTTCAAGCATTGTAGTATTTTGTAAAAAAGAAATTTAATTAGATTATATAGAAAATAAAATTACAAATAGATTATAAATAAAAGAGGATACTAAATTACTTAAAAAAGTAGATTTAATATCCTCTTTTTATAATTTGTTTTAATAAATATTTTCCACATCCTCTATAATCTGGATGAATACAAAAGCGATGTATAATTGTTACTTCTTCATCTTCAGCATAAATTTGCCAATAAATATTTTGATAACATTCTTCATATTCATGATTTAAAACAATTGCACCAATAATTTTTTCATTTTTTTCTAAAACGTAAAGTGTTTGTTGTTCTATATCTAAAAGAACAATTTCTTTGGTTGGATAAACATCTTTACGCCAGCCTATATCATATGCAC